>NZ_CP047393.1:0-305914 GCF_009858175.1 Pontibacillus sp. HMF3514 | reverse complement strand
TTACCGTAGAAATATTCATCAAAGCCAATATCTTCATCACTATCTTCTAAGCGATAGACATCCATGTGATATAAAGGAAGCCTCCCTTTATATTCTTTCACTATTGTAAAGGTAGGACTATTCACTGTGCGTTTAACATCCAACCCTTTAGCTAAACCTTTTGTAAACGTCGTTTTACCAGCCCCAAGATCTCCTTCTAGCGTTAAGACATCTCCTTCTTGAAGTAGCGTCCCTAGTCGAGATGATAGATCCATGGTTTCATCAGGAGATTGAGTTTGAATGGTAAAAGTTTGTTCCATGACACGTTCACCAACTTTCATGTAAAACCTCGATTTCATGCTAATCTATATCATAGCAAAAACAAGTGGAAAAAGAAAAGTGCAGGCGCCCTGGGTAGCAACGTATATGCTGGACTGAGCCGAAGTGAGATAAAGGAAACACGATGAACCTGCGAATCGATGTTGACTTATCGACCGGAGGTGAGGGAAGCATACTAGTTGCTACCCAGGGCGCTGTAGCTAGACATCTGTGAATTACCACTTATAAAAAATGGCATAATAAAAGCCTTAGGAGATTTCCTAAGGCGGATGTTATATATTATATGTATTGGTGTAAAAATCAAAGTGGCGGTCCGGACGGGACTCGAACCCGCGACCTCCTGCGTGACAGGCAGGCATTCTAACCAACTGAACTACCGGACCATTATGTAAGTAAAAAAATTGGTTGCACTTTTCTAGTACTACACGAAATTGTAATTGAAATAAATTGGTTGCGGGGACTGGATTTGAACCAGCGACCTTCGGGTTATGAGCCCGACGAGCTACCAGACTGCTCCACCCCGCGATAATAAAAAGTATTAAATTTAGTACCTGCTCTAAGAATTCATGACATCCTTAGATCCTCCCATTTTCGGGAAGTATTGAAATATACAGGCTTGGCGGCGTCCTACTCTTGCGGGGGCGAAACCCCGACTACCATTGGCGCTGAAGAGCTTAACTTCTGTGTTCGGCATGGGAACAGGTGTGACCTCTTCGCCAAAGCCACCAAACCTATATAGTTGAAGGATATACCTTCAAAACTAGATAAGAGACATCGTAACGTTTTTTCAATAGAGATAGATAAGTCCTCGATCGATTAGTATCAGTCAGCTGCACGTGTCACCACGCTTCCACCTCTGACCTATCAACCTTGTCGTCTACAAGGGATCTTACTCACTTGAAGTGATGGGAAATTTCATCTCGAGGGGGGCTTCATGCTTAGATGCTTTCAGCACTTATCCCGTCCACACGTAGCTACCCAGCTGTGCTCCTGGCGGAACAACTGGTGCACCAGCGGTGTGTCCATCCCGGTCCTCTCGTACTAAGGACAGCTCCTCTCAAATTTCCAACGCCCACGACGGATAGGGACCGAACTGTCTCACGACGTTCTGAACCCAGCTCGCGTACCGCTTTAATGGGCGAACAGCCCAACCCTTGGGACCGACTACAGCCCCAGGATGCGATGAGCCGACATCGAGGTGCCAAACCTCCCCGTCGATGTGGACTCTTGGGGGAGATAAGCCTGTTATCCCCGGGGTAGCTTTTATCCGTTGAGCGACGGCCCTTCCATTCGGTACCGCCGGATCACTAAGCCCGACTTTCGTCCCTGCTCGACTTGTAGGTCTCGCAGTCAAGCTCCCTTGTGCCTTTGCACTCTGCGAATGATTTCCAACCATTCTGAGGGAACCTTTGGGCGCCTCCGTTACTTTTTGGGAGGCGACCGCCCCAGTCAAACTGCCCACCTGACACTGTCTCCGGGCCGGATCACGGCCCTGGGTTAGAATGTCAGTACAGCCAGGGTAGTATCCCACCAATGCCTCCACCGAAGCTGGCGCTCCGGTTTCCAAGGCTCCTACCTATCCTGTACAAGCTGTACCAACATTCAATATCAGGCTACAGTAAAGCTCCACGGGGTCTTTCCGTCCAGTCGCGGGTAATGCGCATCTTCACGCATAGTATAATTTCACCGGGTCTCTTGTTGAGACAGTGCCCAAATCGTTGCACCTTTCGTGCGGGTCGGAACTTACCCGACAAGGAATTTCGCTACCTTAGGACCGTTATAGTTACGGCCGCCGTTTACTGGGGCTTCGATTCAGAGCTTCGCAAGAAGCTAACTCATCCTCTTAACCTTCCAGCACCGGGCAGGTGTCAGCCCCTATACTTCACCTTACGGTTTCGCAGAGACCTGTGTTTTTGCTAAACAGTCGTTTGGGCCTTTTCACTGCGGCTCCTCCTTATGAAGGAGCACCCCTTCTCCCGAAGTTACGGGGTCATTTTGCCGAGTTCCTTAACAAGAGTTCTCCCGATCACCTTAGGATACTCTCCTCGTCTACCTGTGTCGGTTTGCGGTACGGGCACCACTTTCCTCGCTAGAGGCTTTTCTTGGCAGTGTGAAATCAGGGACTTCGGTACTATAGTTCCCTCCCCATCACAGCTTGTGTTTGATGCACGGATTTGCCTATGCATCACACTCACTGCTTGGGCGCGCACATCCAATGGCGCGCTTCCCTTATCCTACTGCGTCCCCCCGTTGCTCAAACGGAAAGGAGGTGGTACAGGAATATCAACCTGTTATCCATCGCCTACGCCTTTCGGCCTCGGCTTAGGTCCCGACTAACCCTGAGCGGACGAGCCTTCCTCAGGAAACCTTAGACTTACGGTGGAAGAGATTCTCACTCTTCTTTCGCTACTCATACCGGCATTCTCACTTCTAAGCGCTCCACCAGTCCTCACGGTCTGACTTCACAGCACTTAGAACGCTCTCCTACCATTGTTCAAAGAACAATCCGCAGCTTCGGTGGTATGTTTAGCCCCGGTACATTTTCGGCGCAGAGTCACTCGACCAGTGAGCTATTACGCACTCTTTAAATGATGGCTGCTTCTAAGCCAACATCCTGGTTGTCTAAGCAACTCCACATCCTTTTCCACTTAACATACACTTAGGGACCTTAGCTGGCGGTCTGGGCTGTTTCCCTTTCGACTATGGACCTTATCACTCATAGTCTGACTCCCAAAGATAAGTCGATGGCATTCGGAGTTTGACTGAATTCGGTAACCCGATGAGGGCCCCTAGTCCAATCAGTGCTCTACCTCCATGACTCTCACTTTGAGGCTAGCCCTAAAGCTATTTCGGAGAGAACCAGCTATCTCCGTGTTCGATTGGCATTTCACCGCTACCCACACCTCATCCCCGCACTTTTCAACGTGCGTGGGTTCGGGCCTCCAGCCAGTGTTACCTGGCCTTCACCCTGGACATGGGTAGATCACACGGTTTCGGGTCTACGACCACATACTCAAATCGCCCTGTTCAGACTCGCTTTCGCTGCGGCTCCGTTTCTTCAACTTAACCTTGCATGGGATCGTAACTCGCCGGTCCATTCTACAAAAGGTACGCCGTCACCCATTAACGGGCTCCGACTACTTGTAGGCACACGGTTTCAGGTTCTATTTCACTCCCCTCCCGGGGTGCTTTTCACCTTTCCCTCACGGTACTGGTTCACTATCGGTCACTAGGGAGTATTTAGCCTTGGGAGATGGTCCTCCCGGATTCCGACGGAATTACACGTGTTCCGCCGTACTCAGGATCCACTCCGGAGGGAACAAGATTTTGATTACAGGGCCGTTACCTTCTTTGGCTGATCATTCCAGATCGATTCATCTATCTTGTTCCTTGGTAACTCCAAAGGAGTGTCCTACAACCCCAGAGAGCAAGCTCTCTGGTTTGGGCTAATTCCGTTTCGCTCGCCGCTACTCAGGAAATCGCGTTTGCTTTCTCTTCCTCCGGGTACTGAGATGTTTCAGTTCCCCGGGTCTGCCTTTCTTAACCTATGAATTCAGTTAAGAATACCGCCCCATTACGGGCGGTGGGTTTCCCCATTCGGAAATCTCCGGATCGTAGCCTACTTACGGCTAACCGAAGCATATCGGTGTTTGTCCCGTCCTTCATCAGCTCCTAGTGCCAAGGCATCCACCGTGCGCCCTTATTCACTTAACTATCTCAGTTGCCAGATGAGCGAATATCATCTGGTGTGAATGAAAAAATTGCGTTGGTTTGATGTCTAATTCTTATCTAGTTTTCAAGGTACATGACTTTGAGGAATTTGATTCCTCAAAACCGAACGAAACGAAGCATGTTACGTGAACGCAGTAACACTGCGTTTTCCGTAGTTATCCTTAGAAAGGAGGTGATCCAGCCGCACCTTCCGATACGGCTACCTTGTTACGACTTCACCCCAATCATTGGCCCCACCTTCGGCGGCTGGCTCCAAAAAGGTTACCTCACCGACTTCGGGTGTTGCCAACTCTCGTGGTGTGACGGGCGGTGTGTACAAGGCCCGGGAACGTATTCACCGCAGTATGCTGACCTGCGATTACTAGCGATTCCGGCTTCATACAGGCGAGTTGCAGCCTGCAATCCGAACTGAGAATGGTTTTTTGAGATTTGCTTGACCTCGCGGTCTCGCTGCCCTCTGTACCATCCATTGTAGCACGTGTGTAGCCCAGGTCATAAGGGGCATGATGATTTGACGTCATCCCCGCCTTCCTCCGGTTTGTCACCGGCAGTCACCTTAGAGTGCCCAACTGAATGCTGGCAACTAAGATTAGGGGTTGCGCTCGTTGCGGGACTTAACCCAACATCTCACGACACGAGCTGACGACAACCATGCACCACCTGTCATTCCGTCCCCGAAGGGAACTCCCTATCTCTAGGGATAGCGGAAGATGTCAAGACCTGGTAAGGTTCTTCGCGTTGCTTCGAATTAAACCACATGCTCCACCGCTTGTGCGGGCCCCCGTCAATTCTTTTGAGTTTCAGCCTTGCGGCCGTACTCCCCAGGCGGAGTGCTTAATGCGTTAACTTCAGCACTAAGGGGCGGAAACCCCCTAACACCTAGCACTCAACGTTTACGGCGTGGACTACCAGGGTATCTAATCCTGTTTGCTACCCACGCTTTCGCGCCTCAGCGTCAGTTACAGACCAGAGAGCCGCCTTCGCCACTGGTGTTCCTCCACATATCTACGCATTTCACCGCTACACGTGGAATTCCGCTCTCCTCTTCTGTACTCAAGTTCCCCAGTTTCCAATGGCCCTCCACAGTTGAGCTGTGGGCTTTCACATCAGACTTAAGGAACCGCCTGCGCGCGCTTTACGCCCAATAATTCCGGACAACGCTTGCCACCTACGTATTACCGCGGCTGCTGGCACGTAGTTAGCCGTGGCTTTCTGGTTAGGTACCGTCAAGGTACCAGCATTTCCTCTGGTACTTGTTCTTCCCTAACAACAGAACTTTACGATCCGAAGACCTTCATCGTTCACGCGGCGTTGCTCCGTCAGACTTTCGTCCATTGCGGAAGATTCCCTACTGCTGCCTCCCGTAGGAGTCTGGGCCGTGTCTCAGTCCCAGTGTGGCCGATCACCCTCTCAGGTCGGCTACGCATCGTTGCCTTGGTAAGCCGTTACCTTACCAACTAGCTAATGCGCCGCGGGTCCATCTGAAAGTGACGGCAAAAGCCGCCTTTTACGTTGGAACCATGCGGTTCCAACGATTATTCGGTATTAGCCCCGGTTTCCCGGGGTTATCCCGATCTCTCAGGTAGGTTACCCACGTGTTACTCACCCGTCCGCCGCTCGATCCACAACAATCACCCCGAAGGGATCATGTTGTTTCACGCGCTCGACTTGCATGTATTAGGCACGCCGCCAGCGTTCGTCCTGAGCCAAGATCAAACTCTCCATAAGAGTTCGCCTTTGCATCAAAATGATGTCTGGCTTTTAAAATAAAAAGTAATTCATTGACGTAACATGTCGTTTCGTTCAGTTTTCAAGGATCAAATCTTCATGGTGGGCCTGAGTGGACTTGAACCACCGACCTCACGCTTATCAGGCGTGCGCTCTAACCAACTGAGCTACAGGCCCATAATGATAATGGAGCGGGTGATGGGAATCGAACCCACGACATCAGCTTGGAAGGCTGAGGTTTTACCACTAAACTACACCCGCATGTTTAAATGTTTTAATTGAAAGATCTCGATGGTCGGGAAGACAGGATTCGAACCTGCGACCCCATGGTCCCAAACCATGTGCTCTACCAAGCTGAGCTACTTCCCGATAATAAATGGCGCGCCCGAGAGGAGTCGAACCCCTAACCTTCTGATCCGTAGTCAGACGCTCTATCCAATTGAGCTACGGGCGCCTTTTGAAGCGACATATTTCATTGTATCACACGCTACAACTTGATGCAATACCTTTTTTATTTTTCTTTGGTGCGGTCGAGAGGACTTGAACCTCCACGGGGTAAACCCCCACTAGGCCCTCAACCTAGCGCGTCTGCCATTCCGCCACGACCGCTCAACTTGTGTTTCAGCAAATTGAGCAAAATAAAATGCCGTGTTAGTCACAGCAATGTACACAACCAGTGTAATTCATCTTTTGTAACAAAATATGAATGGTGCGGGTGGAGGGACTTGAACCCCCACGTCAAGAGACACTAGATCCTAAGTCTAGCGCGTCTGCCAATTCCGCCACACCCGCTAAGTGTGAAAGTGGTGAGCCATGGAGGATTCGAACCTCCGACCCTCTGATTAAAAGTCAGATGCTCTACCAACTGAGCTAATGGCTCACTAAAATGTAAGAATCAATGTTCTTTAAAAAAGGAAATCTTGGCTGGGCCAGCTGGATTCGAACCAGCGCATGACGGTACCAAAAACCGTTGCCTTACCGCTTGGCTATGGCCCAAAATAGATGGCGGTCCGGACGGGACTCGAACCCGCGACCTCCTGCGTGACAGGCAGGCATTCTAACCAACTGAACTACCGGACCTTCCATGGTGACCCGTACGGGATTCGAACCCGTGTTACCGCCGTGAAAGGGCGGTGTCTTAACCACTTGACCAACGGGCCATGAAATGGCGGAGAAGGAGGGATTTGAACCCTCGCGCCGCTTACGCGACCTACACCCTTAGCAGGGGCGCCTCTTCAGCCACTTGAGTACTTCTCCACTGGCTCCAACGGCAGGATTCGAACCTGCGACCGATCGGTTAACAGCCGATAGCTCTACCACTGAGCTACGTTGGAATAATATTAAAATTGCACCAATATTTTATGAGAGTTAGATGCTTACTCTCGAAGTTATTCCTTTTGTGCTCGTCACGACCCAAGATTACTCTACTAGTTGATGGGCTGTTCCTCGCAGATCCTACATTGATGGATTTACATCGATGTTTACGGATCCTCTACCACTGAGCTACGTTGGAATAATATAAAGTATTAAAAGCCTTTTCCTTGCTTGTTTAAAAGCTTTTCTTTCAATCAAGCACAGTTAATAACTTTAACATCTTTCCTCACTTAATGCAAGGATGAATTTCGTTTTTTTATTTCAATGTGCTGTTCGCTGTCGCTTGTTTAACTTGCGACGATAAATATCTTACAACAGCTTTCGTGCTGTGTCAAATGGTTTCTAATAAAAAAATCATTTGCAATTGCTATTTTGTTTTTTGTCCGTTTTTTCGACGGCTTATATAATTTAACACGGACGCAGGGTCCCGTCAATAAGTTAATGAATCTTTTTTAATTTCCCTTTACACTTCCCACAGCGATAGCGTTTAACATCAACTCTCCTTACTCTTTTATAGCTCATCGAACAAGATTCGCATTGGTACTCATGCTTTCTATCCTTAGCTTTCGAAGGGAGTGGCTTACAATGTCTTGGTGAGTCTGTTTGTCGCATTAGTTCCTTAAATTCACGATCCCGATGCTGGTATCCCTTCCCTTCCACATGTAAGTGGTAATGACATAACTCATGCTTAATGATCCCAACGAACTCCTCTTCCCCATGTTCTTCTAAATATTTAGGGTTAAGCTCAATTCGTCTATACTTCGGAATATAACGCCCTCCTGTTGTACGCAATCGAGCATTCATAGCCACTTCATCAGGGTATGGTTTACCAAACCAATGCTCCGATATTTCATTGACCCACTCTTTTAACACTGCTTGATTCATGAAATCTCCTCATTCACATCTAGGCTATTGTTTGCATATTCTAAGTTAACTTTAATTCCAAACAAATTCAATATCATCCCCGTAAAAGATCACCTTATCATAATGAAGATCACAAAGAACTGGTGATATAAGGTCATTGTCTAACGATTTCTTCTTTGACTATAAGATAGAAAGGCGGTTAATCCAATGCCTAGTTGGTTAAAAAATCAACTCATGAGAGCTTATTTAAATAAAGATTTATATCAAATCCGAATCTTAAACCAGTGTTGGTACTTCTATAGGAAGAAACACTGTTCTTAATATACTCTTTCTTCCTATTATATAAAAACCAGGCAACCTATTTCATTACTCGTAGATATCTGTGATTACTTTCTCATAAAACTAAATTTTCTAAATATTTGTTGACTCTAATTAATTAACGCTTTATAATGCTAAACAAGCTTTTAAAAACACATATTCATTACATTCTTATCAAGAGTGGCTGAGGGATTAGGCCCTGCGACGCCCGGCAACCATTCAAACGAAACTGTTTGAATAAGGTGCCAATTCCTACAGGTCTTTAATGATCTGAGAGATAAGGAGAGGACTATACTCATACATTTAATGAACCCTCTTCTTATGAAGAGGGTTTTTCTATGTCTATTATTCCTGATCCTCTTCTCACTAACTCGAATTTTCTTAGGAGGTTTCGTATGACAACTCAACAATATAACCATGAAACATTAAGTCTACATGGCGGCCAAACCTCAGATCCTACGACCGGGGCGCTAGCTGTTCCTATTTATCAAACAACATCTTATGCTTTTGAAAACACCCAACATGCTCAAGACGTATTTGCTTTAGAACAACCTGGAAATACGTACTCGCGAACAGGCAATCCAACTGTGGCTGCATTCGAGCAACGTGTTTCACTTTTAGAAGATGGAGCTGCCGCAGTAGCTACCTCATCAGGAATGTCTGCTATATTGTTAGCGATTTTAAACGTGGCAGAGGCCGGTGACGAAATTATAACGTCGAATGATTTATACGGTGGCACTTACAATCTTTTCAGACACACATTACCTAAGTACGGCATTTCAGTTAAATTCGTCGATACTAATCAGGCTAGTGAGTTACGTGAAGCTATCACCCCTAATACGAAGGCAGTCTTTAGTGAGATAATTGGTAATCCAAGCTTACAGGTCCTCGACATTGAACTTGTTGCTGATATTGCACATGAATTTCAAGTACCACTTATCGTCGATAACACATTTGCAAGTCCTATTGTTTGCCAGCCTCTTCGTTGGGGAGCAGATATCGTAATTCACTCAGCAACTAAATGGATCGGGGGACACGGCACTACGATTGGAGGAATAGTCGTAGATGGTGGACGTTTTAATTGGGACAACTCCAAGTTCCCTTCATTTACCACCATAGATGAAACGTACAAATTGCGTTTCGCAGATCTCGGACCTGTAGCGTACGCAACAAGGTTACGAACAAGACTGTTAAGTGACCTGGGCGCTTGTTTAAGTCCACATAGTGCCTTTTTATTTTTACAAGGCTTAGAAACATTGCCTATTCGAATAAAAAAGCATAGTGAAAACGCTGAATCCATTGCACGTTATTTGAATGAACACCCTCAGGTTGATTGGGTTCGATACACTGGGTTGGAAGATCACGCTACACACCATTTAGCCCAAAAGTACTTCAAAGAAGGATTTGGTTCCATTATAGTTTTTGGACTAAAAGGTGGACGGGAAGAAGGGAAACAACTGATTGACCATGTTTCTCTATGGTCACACGTTGCAAATGTAGGAGATGCAAAATCTCTCATCATACACCCTGCTACTACAACGCACCAACAGTTAAGTGCTGAAGACTTACAAAAAGCAGGAGTTTCAGAACAATTAATTCGCCTATCGGTTGGACTAGAAGACAGCGATGACCTTATTTCTGATTTAGACCAAGCCATCGCCCAAGCTACCGGAACACCGAGCCAGGATCATTCACAGAATGAAACACAAGCACTTGCATCTTCTATTCATAGATCTAGTGACGGAAGTATTCGACGCAAAACAATCGCAACGATCGATACTCCTCAAAATTCATTGCCTGATCTTACAAAATTAAAACGATTAGGGTTTGAAGTTATACAAGCAACTAGCTTAAATGATCCAAAGCCAATCGATATATTATACGCTTTTAGCGAGAATGAGTTAGAACAATATTCGACAACCGTTGAAACACTACAGCCGACAAAAATCTATCTTTACACAGAAGGACAAGGTTCTAGTAACGTAGGATTAAAAACGAAGACGAATGTTATAGGTGACCTTTATCAGGAAGCAGTACGTCTCCGAAAAGAAGTCTAAATTTACAAATCATGAAGAAGGAATCGTTCCCACCATGTGGTTGACCCTTAAACGGTAGAAAGATAGTAGACATTTATCAACTCATAAAAAAGGAGAGAAAAACATGACAAAGAAAAGAAGTTTACAAGAACGCCTACAAGATGGACCCGTAGTTTGTGGAGAAGGATATTTATTTGAATTAGAGCGCAGAGGTTACTTACAAGCTGGTACGTTTGTTCCTGAGGTAGCACTTGAAAATCCAGAAGCCTTAAAGCAAGCCTATAGAGATTTTATGAATGCTGGTTCTGATGTTGTATTAGCTTTCACCTACAATGCTCACCGTGAAAAAATGCGAATTATTGAAAAAGAACACTTATTAGAACCTTTAAATCGTAACGCCATTCGTTTAGCGAAAGAAGTTGCTAAGGAACATCCAGAAGAAGAGGCACTAGTTGCAGGGAACATCTCCAACACAAACATTTTTGACCCAGAAGATCCTGCTTCAAAAGAGACGGTAAGGACGATGTTTGCTGAAATGGTGAAATGGTGTAAAGAAGAAGAAGTAGATTTTGTAAATGGGGAAACCTTCTATTATTATGAAGAAGCTAAAATAGCTTTAGAGGAAATTCAAAAACAAGACCTTCCAGCAGTAATCACATTAGGATTGATGGGAGAAAATATTTTAAGAGATGGATACCAAGTTGAAGAGGCTTGTCAGCTATTACAAGAACACGGTGCACTGGTTGTTGGAATGAATTGTTTCCGAGGACCACAGACCATGCAGCCTTTTGTTGAGAAAATCCGCGAGGCATGCGATGGATATGTAGCTGCTCTACCTGTACCATATCGAACAACCGAGGAACACCCAACCTTTTTCAATTTGCCTGATGGAGGATGCTCTTGCCATTTACCAACAGAAACAACATTCCCTACATCATTAGACCCGCTCTACTGTAATCGTTATGAGATTGCTAGCTGGGCTAAGGAAGCAAAAGATGTTGGCGTCAATTATTTCGGTCTATGTTGCGGTGCATCACCTGCGATGCTAAGAGAAGTAGCTGAAGCCGTAGGAGAAGAAGCACCTAACTCTAAATACTCTCCTGACATGCAGAAACATTTCCTTTTCGGAGATGATGAAGCATTAAAGCAACACAACCTTGAATATCGCACCAAAGCATAAAAAGATTATTTTTCTATAACTAAAAAAGCCGTTTGATTGGTATTTCAACTATTACCATCAAACGGCTTCTTCATATTTAAGACCTCTTATGATCTGTTCCTAAAGTTATTCAGATGGATTTAACATGGATAAAGCAATACGTTCTTTATTCATGTCTACCTCTTCTACCCATACCGTAACGATGTCACCAACAGCGACCACGTCAAGGGGATGCTTAACAAATCGCTTGGCTAGTTTAGAAATATGCACAAGACCATCTTGTTTAACACCAATGTCTACAAACACACCAAAATCAACAACATTTCGCACTGTACCCTGAAGCTCCATCCCTTGTCTAAGGTCTTCCATGGATAGTACGTCTTGTTTTAGTAAAGGTTTTGGTAAGTCATCACGAGGATCTCGTCCAGGTTGAGCAAGTGCATTCATGATGTCTTGTAACGTCGGGAGTCCTACCTCCAATTGCTCAGCTACTGCCGATTTATCGAAGTTAGATAAGCGCTGGGATAATTGTTCAGATCCAATATCTTCAGAAGTACAATCAGCCATATCCAATAAGCTCTTAGCTACATCATAGCTTTCTGGGTGAATTGGCGTTCGATCTAAAGGCTGTTTCCCGTCTTGAATGCGTAGAAATCCAATACTTTGTTCATATGTTTTAGCTCCTAAACGAGGGATCTTTTTTAATTGCTTGCGATCCGTGAACTTTCCATTCTCTTCACGTGTTTTCACAATATTATTCGCAACAGTCTTGCTGAGACCTGAAACATATTGTAGTAATGAAGGAGATGCTGTGTTGGCATTTACGCCTACTTGGTTTACTACCGTTTCAACAACAAACGTTAATGATTCATTCAGCTTTTTCTGACTCACATCGTGTTGATATTGACCGACCCCAATGGATTTCGGATCAATCTTCACGAGCTCAGCTAATGGATCTTGCACACGTCTAGCAATGGATACCGCACTTCTTTCTTCTACTTGCAAGTCAGGAAACTCTTCTCGAGCTAGTGGTGATGCAGAGTACACACTCGCACCTGCCTCATTTACAATCATATACGCAATATCTAACTGATGATTTTTAATCATATCAGCGATAAACTGTTCCGTCTCACGAGAAGCTGTTCCATTACCAATTGCAACAAGTTCAATAGGAAACTGCTTAGTAAGCTCTAGAATGACTTTCTCAGCGCCCTTTTTATCATTCTTAGGAGGTGTAGGATAAACAACTTTAATAGCTTGAACCTTACCCGTTTCATCGATAACAGAAAGTTTACATCCTGTACGATATGCAGGGTCTACCCCTAACACTACTTTTCCTTTCAGAGGTGGCTGCAATAATAAGTTTCTGAGATTCTTGGAAAATACATCAATCGCTTGGTCTTCAGCAGTTTCAGATAAGGAATTTCGAATTTCACGTTCAATAGAAGGTTGAATTAATCGCTTGTAACTATCCTCAATTGCCCCCACCAAGATGCTCGATGTTGGATGGGATGGTTTAGAAATTACATTTTTCTTTAAGTAATCCATCACGACCTCAACTGGTGGTTCAATAGACACTTTAAGTACCTCTTCTTTTTCACCACGGTTTAAGGCAAGTACCCGGTGGGAAGCGATGGAACGAACCGCTTCGGAATAATCATAATACATTTCAAAAATAGCTTTCTCATCTTTTTCTTGATCTTTCTCTTTAGCTTTAGATTGAATGCTACCTTTTTGCATGGTTTGCTTTCGAATATCTTCTCGATAAGCAGGATCATCAGAAATCCACTCAGCTATAATATCTGTAACACCAGCCCAAACCTCTTCAACGTTATGTAATTCATGTTCCTCTGATATATATTGTTCTGCTTCAGGCTGGAGAGTAAAGTCTTCCTGATTCCAGACTTTAAGCGCCAAAGGCTCTAGACCTTTTTCTTTTGCTTTTGCCGCTCTTGTTCTTCGCTTTTGCTTGTATGGACGATAAAGATCCTCGACCTTCTGAAGTTTTTCAGCTTTTAATATGTTTTGTCTTAGGTCATCTGTTAGTTTTCCTTGTTCTTCAATAAGACGGATAACCTCATCCTTACGCTTAGATAGGTTCTGTCCGTACTCCCATTTTTCTTGGATCGTATTGATTTGTACTTCATCTAATCCGCCAGTTTGTTCTTTTCGGTAACGGGCTATGAACGGTACTGTGTTTCCTTCCTCTAATAACGAAATAACTTTATCGATAAGCGAGGACTTAATTTCCGTTTCCTTTGCTACCCATTGAACAATTTGCGTTTCATCAGTCATAGTGTTCCTCCTTGATCTGCATCATGTCCTCATTTTATCAAAAGGACTACAAAAATCCTACTTTCGATAGAAAAGCGCAAGCGCCCGTTTAGCAACGAGGGAAGTCCATTCGTTGCTGGGCGCTGGAGCTAGACATCTATCGCAAATTTACTTTTAAAATAAATTAGACCCTGATCCTTTTATTTAAAAGAACCAAGGTCTTATCCGTATCGCATAGCTATAAATGTCGTGTCATCATCAATTGCTTCTTCTTGTTGCATTTTAAAATCTTCCATTATCTGATTTAGGTTTGGTGATACGAATGTTTTTGAGGATAACGTTCGTTCATTTACTCCATCTGAAAACATAAAGAATAGCATACCGTGGGATAATGCATCTCGAGTCACCCTATAAGGTCTATGATAACCCGTTAAATAACCAGCAGAGGGGATGTTTCGTTTACGCTTACCTTTAGGAGGGATTACAATAATACCGATATTACCAATAGAAGTGAAAGAATACCATTCTTCTTGAAAATTAATTCTTAAAAGACCTAATACTGCTCCTCGTTTATTGGATAATATATTGTTACATTCTTTTATTATCTTTTCAATCGGCTCATCAACGTGTTCTTCGATAACATCCATGACGGCCTGTGAGGATTCTTTGGCATATTCACCGCTACCTAAACCATCCGCAAGTGCGCAGACAAATTCCTTGTCCGTTTCCTTGTAAAAGTAGCTGTCACCACAATAATAGTTCCCTTTTTTAGGCTTTTGGTAGACTGAGACCTCTACCTTATTCCCCTCACTTTCCACTAGTAAGCCTCCGCTTGGTCCGATTGTAAGGCTTCTCGCAACTTACGAAGAGCTCGGCGCTGTAATCTAGAAACATGCATTTGTGATATGCCTAAATGTTCCCCAGTATCCTTTTGACTCATATTATCAAAATAAGTACATTTAAGGATTTCCTGCTCTCTTTCTGAAAGGATTGGTAATACTTTCTCCAATAGCATTTGCTGGTCAATTTGGTCATAGCCTTTTTCTGAATTCCCAATTAAATCTAGGATTGTGACAGTACTTCCATCCGAATCAGCCTCGATTTTACGATCAACAGACAATGCTTTATAGCTTTTGCCCATTTCCATCGTTTCTAAGACATCTTCTTCAGATACATTAAGATAATCAGCAATCTCTTGAACGGATGGGGACCGTTGCATATCCACTGTTAATTCTTCGGCAGCTTTCTTGATTTTAGGACCTAGTTCTTTAATGCGTCGAGGCACATGTACACTCCATGTTTTATCTCGTATAAATCGTTTGATTTCACCGATTATGGTCGGAATAGCGAACGACTCAAATGATTTTCCGTAAGAAGGATCATAACGTCTAATCGCAGCTAAAAGTCCAAGCATCCCAACCTGTACTAGATCTTCATGGATTGAACTGTTTTTGGAATACTTTTTTGCAATGGATTGAACGAGATCCTCGTACTGATGAACGATCTTCTCTTGAACGACCTCATCATCAGGAGTTTCTTGAAGATGTTTGATCCATTCGTAAACCTCACCCTCACGGTTATTGTGTGGTTGAGATTTGGTCGCCATTGAGCCCCACCTCATTTTCATGGAGGTATTTCGTCATTAGAACGATCACACCATATTTATTATTAATTTCGACTTTGTCCATCAGGGCATCGATTAAGAAGAGTCCAAAGCCACCTTCACGCAAGTCTTCCACAGAGTCTTCTTCTTGATAAGGTCCAATATCTTCTTTTACTTTCTTCAGATCAAAGCTACCACCGTGGTCGGCTACCATTACTTCAATACGGTTTTCATAAACACCGAAACCAATTGTAATCTCACCTTCACCCGTTTCATTATAAGCATGCTTAACTGCGTTCGTTATCGCTTCAGAAATGGCAACTTTCAGATCTTCAATATCGTCATACGCAAAGCCCATACGATTAGCAATTCCAGAGGTACTAAGGCGAACGACACCAACGTATTCTGGTTTTGCCGGTACCTTTACCTCTATAAAATCAAATGTTTCTGACATTACATTCCACCCCGAACTGTAGAATCAGTTTCAATCGCAATGATTTCTGTTAATCCTGTGATTTTGAATAATCGATAAACTCGATCTTGAAGGTTCACTAACTTCAGTGTATTGTTATATTCTTTTGTAGACTTAAGAGCACTAATAAATACTCCTAAACCTGTACTGTCCATATAAGAGATTTGTTGTAAATCAACAATGACCGTTACTTCACTTTCCTGCGTTAGAGGAAGTAGGGTCTCTTTTAATTTTGGTGCTGTATAAGCATCAATTTCGCCAGATAATGAAACAATTTTCTCTGCTCCATTATGTTCAACATCGATCGTTAAATTCATGAAAACACTCCTCCTGCTCATCTAATTTAAGTCTTACCATAATGAAAATACCCTATCTATTTAGTTATTAAACCTCTCGACGTAAAATAACCAAGGTAAAATCATCACGAAGTTGAAAATCCTGCAACCGTTCAAAGTGTGTATAAACTTGATCGGTGATCTCCTGAGCAGGTAAATGCTTATATTGTCTAATCACATCTGCAATTTCCTCACGTTCAATAAAGTCATCACCAGATCGACATTCTGTCACACCATCTGTAAGCAATACGATCATATCGCCTGGATCCACTTGTTGTTCAAACTGTTTGTAAGTCGTTTCTCGATCTACACCAAGCACTAAGCCCTCAGCTTCGATATCTTTAAAGGAATCCTCTTTAGCTGAATAATAAAAACCTGGCTCATGACCTGCTGAAGAATAGAAGAAACGATTGTCTTTTGTGTCATAAAGACCATAAAACATTGTAATGAACATGCTTGGATCCACGTTTCTTTCGACAACTCGATTCATACCTTCTAAGATGATGCTTGGTTCCATACGTTTTTCAGGGAAACTATCCATTGAGTACTTGATCATCGACATACAAAGAGCCGCAGGTACACCTTTACCAATCACATCAGCTATCGCAATGCCTAATGACCCCTCTTGGTCTTCTACAAAGTGGTAATAGTCCCCGTTCATTTGTTTGGCAGGATGACTCGTAGCCCCAATATCTAATTGGTTATATTCAGGTTTAACGGTCGAAAGAAGGGTTTGTTGCATCTTTGCTGCAACAGATAATTCCGATTGAAGTTCTAGCTGTTTCTCTCGTAAAGCTTGATATTCCTGATAAGCCAACCCATAAGAAATCATCGTCTCCAACAGGAAGTTCATGGAATTTCGTATATCATCTGGTACATCCGGATACAATTCCATTAAAGCTTGAAAATGAACATTAATGATTTCATCTGGTGAAATATTTTGTTGTATGGAATGCTTACTGAATTGTTCAGCATTATACAATGCTTGTTCATTTTGCGTTTCAATATACTGTTTCAATAAGTCCTTATAAGTTTGTAAGTCAAGCTTTAAGGTACTCATAAGACTTCCTCCTTTAACGGAGCCATTTCACAACTTTAATTTCGGTCCCTTCCCCCTGCCTTGATATTACATCAAATTCGTCCATAAGACGTTTAACTCCTGGAAGACCGGCTCCTAATCCACCCGAAGTAGAGAATCCATCCTCCATAACTTGACTAACATCTTGAATACCAGGTCCTTCATCAATCGCTACAATTCGAAGACCTTTTTCATTTAGTTCATCAATGGCATCGAAGCATACTTTACCACTACCGGCATACAAATAGATGTTTCTTGCAAGTTCTGAGATAGCTGTAGCAATTCTAGCTTGGTCTACATTACCAAAGCCAACCTTCTTGGCTATGTCCCTGCCAAGTTGCCTTGCACCTACAATGTCCCATTCCTTTTTAATATTTACGCAGGATTGAAAGTCCATGTCCTACTCCTCCAATTCCTGTCGAAGCTTAATCAACCCTTGTTCTAAGTCTAGTGCAGTTGGGACTTCCTGCAAGTGGATTCCCAGGTCAATTAATGTCATTGCAACAGCCGGCTGTATGCCTGTTAGAACTACTTTTGCACCCATTAAATCTGACATGGATACAACATCTCCTAAAACTTTAGCAATAAATGAGTCAATAATATCTACAGATGTTAGATCGATCACCACTCCTGTAGCACCGCTCTCATGAATCTTATTTAATAAGTCTTCCTGGAACTGAATAGCGGTTTGATCGTCTAAGTCAATTTGAATGGATATTAATAGGTAGTTATGAAGTTTTAAAATTGGTATCCTCATTTGCTTCACTCCCTATCCAAAGAGTCTACAAGCTCTTCTATATCTTTATTTGTGTTTTCAATTCCGACAATTTTTCGATTGGTTAGTTCAAGTGCAGATTCGAACCCTTTTTTCAGTGAACTCTTTGTAGGGAACTTACTCAAATCAATCCCTAGGTTCACAATCGTTTGGGCAATTTCAGGTCTAATACCGACAAGAATACAAGTAGAGCCAATGAGGCGAACGGCTTCAGCTGCTTGTATAATATGATGAGCAACCATCGTATCTACCACCGGAACACCTGTAATATCAATTAAAACAACTTCAGCGTGGTGTTTGATCACACCATCAAGAAGATTTTCCATAATTAGTTTTGCGCGTTCAGTATCAATGGTTCCTATAAGCGGCATCACCGTGATATTTTCCATGACAGGAATCAGAGGAGCTGATAATTCTTGGAGGGCCACCTTTTGGAGGGAAACAATATTTTCCCAACTACCAGAATATTCGTTTACAAGTTGATTAATAATGGGGTCGACCCATTCGTCAACTTTTGATAACACTGTGGAGAAATACGTTGTATCAACTTTGTTAGACTGACTTAAGATATAATTGATCGTCACTCTCCGAAATGCTTGCATACCATCCGTTAAGTAACTCAAAGGCCAACCTAAGTTTATCAAACGTTCAGCAAATCCTTCTATGTCATTCGTTAGCCCTTGCTTTTCAAGACTTGAGAAAATGACATTTACAAACTCACGGTTTGTACTTTCAAATAACTCGTCGGAAATAGTTGATGTGTAGTCATGTTTCCTATTCCTCTCTATTTCCTCTAACCACATTTTCACGATTTCATTACTATTGTTAAGCACGATTTCCTTCAAGTTCGCTTCCATATCGAACCCCCCTGTTACTTATCACGAAACAACGTTCGAATTACGTCCATTGTCACACTTTTGTACAAGCTAAGCAAACATATAATCTGCTAACTTAAAAATTATTTTCGAAAAGTGTTGTTTCACTAACTCTAACACCAAACGACATTTTCTGCTACTCTCAATATTCTCCTGCTTCAATACACTTTTTACCAACAATTTCACTTTATAAAAATGAGCATGTAAAAAAATAAAGCTACCTTTAAAGGTAGCTTTTTTAGTTAGAAATCAATAAGACCTAAACTAATTTGCAATGCTTCATCAACTTTAGTCATCATTGAGTCATCCAAATTTGTGATCTTATCTGTTAGTCGTTGTTTATCAATTGTTCGTATTTGCTCTAATAGAATAACTGAGTCTCGTTCAAAGCCGTAACGCTCGGCATCAATTTCAACGTGTGTAGGTAGTTTGGCTTTTTGTATTTGCGCAGTAATGGCTGCCACAATAACTGTGGGACTGAATCGGTTACCGATATCGTTTTGAAGGATTAAAACTGGGCGTACGCCTCCTTGCTCGGAACCAACGACCGGTGAAAGGTCCGCAAAGTACACGTCGCCTCTTTTAACGATCAAAGGATTACACCCCGCTCACAAGACGTTCACAGGTAGTTTCTGCCTCCTCTTCAGCTTGGAAAGCTTCTGAAGCAATGTTTAGATTAATTTTCGCCATTTCCATGTACCCTTCACGCATGGATTCACGAATGTGACGCTTTTTGCGTTCACGCAAATACATTTTTGTTGCCTGGTAAATAAAGTCGTTCCGATCCACGTTATCCTCCTCAACCATGCCATCTAATTCATTTAATAAATTTTGTGGCAATTTGATTTTGATCTCCTGTGAATTTTCGGACACAAACATGCACCTCCACCATCGACTATACACCTAAATATCGATCGAATTCTTCTTCAATAATACCATTCAAAATAAGTCATTGCAAAGGTTCTTCCAAGATTTTATACCAATTTTCGTTTTATTATTCCAAAATTAGGGGATTCGTATAATAAACTCTGCAATATTTCTACAAAATCAGTCCTCAACCGACAAGGAATTATCCACTTCAATAATATTTTTATCTTTCACATAAATACGTGGAACGCGATAACTGATCATGCATGGAATTTCGTAGTTAATGGTATCAAGGTAATGAGCTATCTCATCCATTGTGATCTCTTGATCCATTTGCTTCCCTATTAAAGTTACTTTGGTACCAACGGGATAAGGTTGATCTAAGCGAACCATAAATTGGTCCATACATATCCGACCCACAATAGGCATACGCTTCCCATCTACAAGAACTTCCATACCTTGCAACTTTCGTATCCAACCATCAGCATAACCTAGAGGAATGGTTCCAATCCATTCTTCAGAAGACGTCGTATAGGTTGCACCGTAACTTATCGACTCTCCTTTGGGTAATTTCTTCACATGAATGAGTTTACTGTGTAAAGAGAATGCAGGCTGAAGAGGAATTGGCTTTAGGTCTTTCACATCTGTTGAAGGATACAACCCATACATACTTATGCCAAAACGGACAACGTGATGCATTTTTTCTGGTAACCTCATACTTGCAGCACTATTCCCTGTATGAATTTCAACATCCTTTTCCCAGTGACGATTGAATTCTTCGAGTAATATCTCAAAACGTTCTTGCTGTTTATGAAAATAAGATAAGTCCACCTCATCTGCTTTTGCAAAATGAGTAAATATCCCATCTATTTGAATCTTCTCATCCTGACATGACAGGAGCAGCTCATGTAATTCTTCTTTGGTACGTAACCCTATTCTTCCCATGCCTGTATCCCATTTTAAATGTAGGGAAAGCGCACCTTCATAGGGTTGATTTTTTACAGCTTGAACCCACTCTGTTTGAAAAGCGGTTAATGTTATGTTGTATTTCACAGCTACTGGAGCATCTTCCGGACGTACCCAACCCATGACAAGAATTGGTACTTGTACTCCCGCTTCACGTAGAATCAAGGCTTCATCCAACAAGGAGACCGCGAGACCATATGCACCTGCTTCCAAAGCGGCTTGGGCAACTTGCACATCCCCATGACCATAAGCATTAGCCTTAACCACTGCATAAACACCTGTTTTATCATCTAAAGTCTTTTGTAATTGTTTGATATTTTCTTTTATAGCATCTAATCGAATTTCTACCCAAGAATCCCTGTAAAACGTTTCAATAGACAACAAAGGTCCCCTCTCACATGCTTTTTATAGTTCTCATTATTGACTGTGTCGGAAAGCATGTCAAATGACGATTTGTCTATATTAGAGATTTTAGATCACAAAAAATAAAAGCAGACTCAATAAGAATTTGTGCTGAGTCTGCTGCATGATATCAGGCTACTATTTGACTGCGGTACCTTGAACCGATTGTGCAATATGGATCATCTCTTCTTTAGTTAACTGGTCACTTGCTAAATAAAAATTCATTCCGTTATGGGACCACTCTAGCGTGGAATTTGACCAAGCTCCCATTGTATAACCAAGGTTTACTGGCTCACCAGAAACCTCAACTGGAACTGTTGCACTTGCTGGTACCGCACTTAGCGATTCTTGAATAAGTGTATAAGACTTGTCACCTTTGAAGGTCATTATTACTCGTTTACCGTTTTCTAGATCTACTTCCTTCTTAGCTTCAAGCTCTGCATTGCCAATAGATGACTGAGGATATAGAACAGTGAACGGCTTAGGCTGGTCCTCTTGTGCCATCACAGGAACTCCTAAAACGCCACTGGACATGTTCTTCTCAGTAGTAAATGCATCATCACTAAATTGAGGATTTAATTCAAATGATGAAAAATTCACCTCAACTAAAGGATTTCGTTCTTGGTCCATCACTTTCACCATTACAGGTGTAAGATCTTTTTTACTAAAGTAGATTTCTTGAGTCGGTAGGTTTTTACTATTTTGATAGTTTGTTTTTGTTTCAAAGACATAATAATCTTCTTCAGAAGTGAACTTAGCATCTTTATCTTTCTTAACGTCCATCACAAGTGAACCATACAAGTATGGTTGGCTACTATTACGCGGCCATTCACTTTGGAACTTAAAGCTCTTGTTTAAAGCAGGGGTTAAAACAAATACTCCTTCCTCATTTCGTAAGATGATTTGGCTTTCTTGTTTTTCTTGAGCGTTGTTTAGTAGAACGCGATAGTAATCCTTCTTCTTGTGCCAAACATCAATGTTGTACTTTTGAGGATCTTGCCCTGTTTTTAAGGTCATTGTAGCTTTTGCTTTATACCCATTCATCTGCTCAAGTTTCTTTTCAAGAGCACTAACCACATCTTCCTTAGATTTCTCTCCACAGGCTGATAAAACAAGGACCAATGATGCTAGGATCCAAAGCCATGCTAATTTTTTCATGATCACAACTCCTTTGTCTCATTTCAAAGGACAAAGGGAACATTCCACCTATAAAGATAATGTACGATACGTTTGCGCTAGACCTTCTATAACATCATTAGCGAGAAGGTCATATTGCGAGTGAATGTCAGCTGTTAAAAGTTCAGCCGTGTATCCATGAATCCATGTGCCGTTACAAAGCGCTTCAACAATCGATTGATCTTGCATGATATGAGCAAGCAAGATACCAGAGAGAGCATCTCCACTTCCGCCTTTAGCTAACCCTGAGTTCCCTGTATCGGTTACCCATTGCGCACCTTCAGGAGTTGTAATGATGGTAAAAGCTCCTTTAAACACGATGAAAACATGATGCTTTTCCGCAAAGCTTTTCGTATATTCGAAAGGCTTGGAAAGGAGTTCAGGTATAGAAACACCTAATAAGTGAGCCATCTCTCCTGGGTGTGGCGTTAAGATGCTAGGGCTCTCTCGTTCATCCAACATTGAAGCGTCCTTTTGTAGGGCATATAAACCATCCGCATCAATCACTACCGGACAAGACGCTTTTTGTAAAACGGTTTGAAGAACCTGAACGGTTTCTTCTTGTCTTCCCATTCCCATCCCAATCGCAATCCCATCATAGGAATAGTCCAATCCTTTCACATCCAAGATATACCCATTTAAGTCTTTGAGGGATATATACGTAGCTTCCAAGACAGAAGAAGCCAGTGCTTGGATCACACTTGGTACAGTGGCTAAAGTTAGTAGCCCTGCCCCACCTTTTAATGCTGCTCGAGACGTAAGACCAACAGACCCTGGCATAGTTGAAGCCCCACCAATTACGAGCCCTTTCCCATGTTTTCCTTTATGAGAAAATAAGTGACGTGTCGGAAATGTTGATTGGACTTGCGCTTTTCCCCAGTAGGATCGCTTATGCTGTGATGGTGCAGGCAACCCGATATCCACGGCTATCCACTCCCCATAGAAAGGAGCGGTATGTTGAAGATAGGCGGAAAGCTTCGGATATTGAATAACCACAGTACGATCGGCTTTAACAGCTTGATTCACTTTCACCCCTTCATCAGCAGGAACACCACTTGGAAGATCAACAGAAATCGTATAGGCTTGCGATGCGTTTACGGTCTGAATCGCTTCTCGATAAGGAGAGCGAATCTCCCCTTTCACACCGATCCCTAACATTGCATCAACAATTATAGAACTCTGTTCACAAAGTCTTTCTAAGGATTCTTGTCCATCATATTGAACGACAGAATAACCCATGTTCAGAAAAAGCTTCCGGTGATAGGCTGCATCCCCTTCAATTTTTGAAGAAGGAACCATTTGGATTGCTGTGACATCATACCCTCTTTGCATAAGGGTTCTTGCCAGAACAAATCCATCACCACCATTATTCCCTTTACCAATTAAAACGAGAACCCTATCTGATGAAGAAAGCTCAGATTCAATCTGATCGGTAACAGCCCGTCCGGCATTTTCCATTAACAAACGTCCGTCTAGCCCAATTTCATCCATGGCATAACGGTCTAAATCGTACATTTCTTTTGCGGTGACAATATACACCTTGTTCCCTCCTACCCGCACTAAAATATATGAGACAAACTTTGTGATTATGCAGACTAGCCTTCGAAAGAAAGTGTAAAGTGCGTTTAGTGATGGCACACATAGATGAAAAATTATCGCTTGCTCCGAATGAAGTTAACCCTCTAATACAACTTGCGCAATGGCATGAGACTGACTATGAGAGATTGAAACCCATACTTTATAAGGACAGTTCTTCACTTTCATCTTAGGGGCTCCTTGATCTGATTTCGTAATAGAGATATCTTGGAATGAAAACTCCTTCCCTATTCCTGTACCCATCGCTTTACCTAGAGCTTCTTTTGCCGCAAAACGTCCTGCCACAAATTCAGCTTTTCTATGGTCTGCTTTTAGTGCGTTATATAAAGTCTTTTCATTTTCTGTTAATATACGGTCAATAAACTTTTGATTGGATTGAATACTTCTTTCAACCCGATCAATTTCTATTAAATCTATCCCAATTCCTTTAATCACAGTACCACCATCTTTCTATCACTATTCATTTTTATGTAGGTTTATAATTTTGTGAGCGGTTCATAACATGAATAAGCTTTTTTCATTGTATAATGAGAGTAATGAATAGTTAAGGACTATTACTTATAAGTAAGGAGAACTCATTATGTTTCGTCGTTCAGAATCATTTCAGGAATTTATTCGATTTTATCCTATTGTATCCTTTTTAGTTGGACTTCATTTCTTTTTATGGTTAACAACGGATTTCTTAATGCTCTCACCTTTTGTAGCATTGGAAAACTCGGCTGAATTAAACAATTATTATGTAGCCAACGGTGAATATTGGCGTCTCGTAACTCCAATCTTCTTCCATTATGGTTTCGGTCACGCATTGTTTAATTCCTTTTCTCTTGTATTGTTTGGCCCTGCGTTAGAGCAAATGCTGGGTAAACCTAAGTTTATTTTTGCCTACTTAGCAACAGGTATTATCGGAAACCTTGGCTCTTTCTTCTTCGGGCCTATGAATGTTGTATCCGTAGGGGCATCAGGTGCAATCTTCGGACTATTTGGGATCTACTTATATATGATTTACGCACGAAAAGAACTTATTGACCAAGCGAATACTCAAATTATTCTTACGATATCGGTGATTGCTCTTGTAATGACGTTCCTTCGTTCAAACATTAATATTTATGGGCACATTTTCGGACTTGTTGGTGGGCTTGTTGTTGCTCCACTCGTTTTAAGAAATGCTCAACCATTTTCACAATGGCGAAATGTAAGGCGTAGACGAAATCATACAGACGGTGACATTGCTTTCGATCCAAACCGCTGGAAGAAAAGACGCTTCCCTATGAAAAAGTATTTGCCGAAGCTTTTTTGGGGGATACTTATATTGCTAGTCGTGTTCGGGTTAATTCAACGAGTATTGTAAAGAATGTTTCATTTCAAACGCTTATACTACCCCCTTATCAAAAGGAGGTAGTTTTTTTTGCTTTTAAAATTTGTTTTGCATGAAATGAGTGGAGATCACATGCTCAAGAACCAAATAGGATAAGCATTGAGAGGGGGCTCTTGTCCGTCTCGAAAAAATCAATCGAGCTAGCAAAACAATCAGTTTAACAGCTCACAATTTCAGATATTAATCTACTAAATAATACTTACCGCTTTCCCCAAGAGGTCATAGCACTTGTATCCACGGTCTGTATAGCGATTCTTCTCTACCAGTCGTTTTCTATATCCAACACCTATGATAGGCTATCTTTAAAAAGCACTACTTAAATATGATCAATGATCTAAGATTGGAGACTATTATTTGATGAAAAATGTTGTGTTTATGACTGCAATTTCTTTGTTTATGTTTACTTTACTATCTACGGAAATGGACAAAGCTAAGGCTGATACCTCAGGGAGTTTCTTGTTAGAAGAAGGCGTTCCACCCGTTGGAGCAAATGACCCCACCTGCCAACCTGATGAAGCTCACCCTTTCCCTGTCGTGCTTGTACCGGGAACTTTTGAATCAATGGCTCAAAACTGGGCTGACCTTGCTCCATTATTAAAAGAAAAAGGATATTGTGTCTACTCTTTAAACTATGGTTATACAACGGCTGGCTATGGCACAGGACCAATAGAGGATTCAGCAATGGAACTGAAAACTTTCATTGAAAATGTTCTTCAACATACGGGTTCAGAGAAAGTTTCAATTGTCGGTCACAGCCAAGGAGGAATGATGCCCCGTTATTACCTTAAATTCTTAGGTGGTGCTGAAAAAGTGGATGATCTAATTGGACTTGCCCCTTCCAATCACGGTACAGAGGGGTTAGGAGGATTGGAGGACGCAACAGATACGAGTGCAGACCTTATAAGCGATTGTACCGCTTGTCGTCAGCAGTTAATTGGTTCAGAATTCCTAGAAAAATTGAATGAAGGGGATGAAACCCCTGGGAAGGTTTCCTATACAAACGTAGCGACCGAAATAGATGAAGTTATAGTTCCTTACACTTCTTCTTTTCTAAAAGAATCAAAGGAAGTATCAAACATTACGTTGCAGGATTATTATCCACTTGATCTAGTTGAGCACTCGGCAATCAGTTATGATCTGAATGCTTTTAACTTCGTTTTCGATGCACTAGCCCATGAGGGACCTTCGAATCCTGATAGAGCGGTAGATCTCTTAAAGTAGGTAAGAGAAGACAGGTGCACTGTCCCTTGAATGTTTTGATTAAATAAAAACCAACTAAATGAATTAGAATTTGTGACGATAGAAGAGAATTTTCCTCATCACCATTTGTGACCCAAATATGAAAAAGCTTATCGAAAAAACCAAGGGATCCTCTACAAGCTGAAAGCACCCTTTTTAGGGTGCTTTTCTTATTCTGTATCCTTTTTATACTTAGACTTTTCTAATAAAGACTTTCGCAATTGCTGCAAGTCTTGTTTAAACCGTTCTACTTCTTGCTGCGTCAATGATGTTTCATCACCATAGCGAACCTTTTGGTAGACTTCTACATTCGCATTCTTCACGCCTAATCGTTCAAACCAATCCTCAATGGTTTCATAGTTTTTCCTTCCAAAACCTTTCTTTTGAGCAAAGCGTTCGAAATCAAAAAACAGCTGGCGTACAGGGTTTTCAGGCTTACGACCGAAGAACTTAGAGATTTTATCCCTCAGTGAACTTTTCTCATGAGTTGTCCATTTCGATGTCATACTTGCTTCATCTGACTCAGGGTCTTTTCTTTTCTCCATCACTTTTTTACGAATAAGAACAATCGCCACAATAATAGCGACCACTATAATGATGGATAAGAAACTCCAATAAATCGTTTCCCCTGCATTTTCAGCACCGACAGTGTTTTTCGTCTTATCTGTAAAAGGTGAATCAGGCTTTTCCATCTTTATATCATCTTGTTGACTTTCTTTTATCCTTTCTTCTAACTGTCCTATTGCAGCCAGATCAATACCAAGAAAGTCAAGGAAGTTCACTACACCCAACATTCCATATGAAAATATATTAGCTAATAAAGTAAGCGCACCATTCCACATTCTCTCTAACCCATTATAAGCTGAGTAGGAGATTCCTGTAATAAGGAGGAAGGCTCCCCCAATCACACCAATTTGAGCGAAAGGCTTTTGATTAGAGTTCGAGATTTTAATACTCACAACATGACTTAGCATATGGCCAAATATCAATACGGAAACCTGTAATCCTATCATCAGATACATCGCAAAATCTGTAATGAGTAATGACTCAATTAAGGCAAGAAATAAACCAAGCATAATTAAACGATACTCATGGTCCATTCCTTCTTCTTGTAGGTGTCGAATAAAACGCCAACTAAAGAAGGCAGCCATCGCAATAGCAATAAGCAACGAGTAACCCATAACCACAAATAACATCACCGCTACTGGTGCATAGATCAAAAATGGGATGTACGTGTCTGTAACACGTGTAAATAATACCAATATAATCGTTGTCCCCACTACCGCTATAATATAACTCCCCAATGGTAATTGAAGATCCCTAAAGTAATAGAAAGGGACTAACAACAGGTAAAACAGAAATGCTTCTCCTAAGAACTGATAGATTCGAACGATTGTGAGGTTAGCTGTAATCACTGCGCAGCCACCTCCTTCACTACGTCTCCCAGATAAGCTCCTTCTTCATACTCCTTAATGTGATAAACGCTCATTCGTTTCTTTTCCCATGTTCTTGCATACATTTCAGCTTCTGGGGTTACTTCTCCAAACAAGAAAAGTGTCTTCGGCTTATATAAATCTTGATCAACACGATATAGCAGATTTTCATATGGTAGGATTAACTCCTCTGTATTTACCCTCGCTAAGAATTCAAGAGCGTGTCGTAAATGTTCCTTCCCTATTCCTTCATGAAGATAAAAATAAGGAGGAGATCCTGCCTTTCGTGCATTAATATGAATCTCATAAGCATAGCCTTTTTCAGTAGCAAACTGACACATATATGTGACATAAGAAAGGATGTTTTCAATGTTATGACTAACATAGGTGTTTCGCATTCTGGTTGATTCAGAGATGTTTACGACAAATACCCATGTTATATCATGAACACGTTCGTACAGCTTCGTTTGTAATGACTGTATTCTGGCTGATGCCTTCCAATTAATACGGTGGAACGGATCAGAGGGCAGATAATCCCGAGTTCCTATTGGACTAAGTTGATCTTCGAATGGAGAGAATGTCGTTCTTTGAGAACCAATTGTTACATGGAAACGTTCCTCTAACCCTTTCACAGGTAATGGTGTCGGATAAATAATGAATTCCGTTCTATAAAAATCCCGAAAAAACAACGTGATATTCTCGAAGCTCATTAAATGCGGAAAATGATACTCTATCTCATTCAGCCTGGTCACACCACGTTTTTGAGCTTTCATATTTACTGAGACAGCAGCATCACCTTTATCAATAATAGATAAAGGAATTTCATATAAATTGGTTTTCTTATGGCCCACCGTAAAAAAGCGATCATTCTGAATAACATGATTCGCATAGAATTGGAACTTCCCGTTGATGATAGGAAGCCTCGACGAGTTTTGTAACCGAAGATCCATTTCTACTTCATCCCCAGGAAACAACCTATACGTTCTTCTTTTATTAACTAAAGTGATTCCATGCCCTACATACTTATCATACATTTTGCTCAAGAAAACAAAAGCAAACACAACGCCTACTACTAAGTACACATTTGGTTTATTAGTAAGAAGCGCCAGTACAGCTATCGACACACAAAGTGAAATAAGCATGTCGTAAGTGGATTCTAGATTCCCCCCAAATTCTTTTTTCCACTGCCTCACTTTCCTTCGCCTACTTCCACTGGAACTTCAATGGAATTTAAGATCTCCTCGACAATCTCTTCAGGCTTCTTTCTAATAGAGCCTTCCATAGAAAGAATAAGACGATGTTCAAATACATATGGAGCTAACTCTTTTACATCTTCAGGTGTTACATACTGACGCCCTCTGATATAAGCTCTCGCTTGAGTAGCACGCATTAAAGCTAAAGCTCCACGTGTACTAATCCCTAAATCAATATCAGGACTATTTCGTGTTTCTGTCACAAGAGCTAGCAAATAGTCGTGAACAACTTCTGAAACCTTGACCTCTTTCACTTGTTCCTGCATCGATAAAATCATCTCAGGAGTTAATGTAGCTTGAAGTTCATCTAACGGTTCGTTCATCTGATATTCAATGAGGATATTTTTCTCCTCTTCTCTCGTTGGGTACCCCATGTCCACTTTAAACAGGAAGCGGTCAAGCTGTGCTTCTGGAAGTGGAAATGTTCCATAGTTACTTTCTACTGGGTTTTGTGTTGCAATAACGAAAAACGGTGGGTTAATCGAAATCGTTTCCCCATCGATTGTTGTTTGATGCTCTTCCATTACCTCTAGTAACGAAGACTGTGTCTTTGGTGTGGCACGGTTAATTTCATCCGCCAATAACACATTGGTCATAACAGGACCCATACGTAATTCGAATTCCTGTGTCTTCGGGTTAAAGAATTGAATGCCAGTTACATCACTTGGCAAAACATCTGGAGTGAACTGAATACGACGGAATTCCCCGTCAATCACCTTCGCAAAACTCTTTGCTAATTTCGTTTTCCCAGAACCTGGGACACTCTCTAATAAAACTTGCCCTTTTGCTAGCAAGGACGTAAACAATAATTCTACAACATCACTTTTTCCTAAAATAACTTTTCCTATGTTTTCAATACCCTCTTGTATTTGTTTGTTTTGTTGACCCATATGTAAATTTCCCCCTTTTTCTCATTCACCCATTGTAACAGCAATTGTCTAAAAATTCCTTTATTTTTCAAATGTTTAAAGGAACCACCTCCTAAAAACGCATTAAAACGCTTTCTAAACCACTTCCAATTTTTTATTCACTTTAAAACGTTTACATTTATTTTTATCGTTTTACTAAAAAAATGTGTGGGAATACCCCGAACAGAAAATCAGTTTAACAGAGTAAAGCATTACAACTTAGGAGGTAAACAACATGTCTAGAGGAAAAGCAATACATGCTTTAATCATTTTAATGTTCACGCAATTTATATCAGGCGGTGTGACAAATACAAAAGGAATTGTACTCGATCAAGTCGAAAAGGATTTAGGGCTTGATATGAGTCAGTTCGGTCTAGTTGTATTCATATTCCAGTTAGGGTTCACGTTAGCCAGTGTGCTTATTGGATATTATACTGATAAAAAAGGTTTACGAATGATGACGATTATAAGTTCCATCATTATGGGGTTAGGTTTCTTAGGAACAGGTATAGCACCTAATATTTTATTTTTCCTCGGTTTCTATATGATTGTCGGGTTTGGCCTAGGGGCCCTTGGAGTAGCTTCAAATGCTATCGTCCCTGCAGCGTATCCTCAAAAGCAAAATCAAATGTTCAACTTAGCTATGGGGGTGTACGGCCTTGGAATGGTTGTGTTTCCTCAGATTCTTAACTATCTATTCCAATTTGCTTCTTGGAGATATTTTTACATCGGAATTGCGGTAAGCTTAATTGCTGTTATTGTATATATAACATCAGTGAAATTCCCATCTGGTAAGGTGGAAAAAATTAACCTTAAAGCATTTATCCCTATGCTGCGAGATGCACAATTCGTATTTTTACTATTCTTCCTTATGTTTGAAGTATCTGCTGAAGTATCCTTTATGAACTTCTTTCCAACTTACCTAAAATCCTTAGATCTAGGGGGCTTATCAACGTCAGCCAAAGAAGATATGGTAGCGTTAATCCTTTCTATATTCTCAGTATTTTTCACGATCGGTCGCCTAGGTGTTGCCTACTTGACCAATTATATAAACGAACGCCTTATTCTTATTACATTCTCTATAGGGTCTTTAGTTATGGTTGTCATCAGCTTTCTATTCGCAAATAGCTTTCCATACCTTTTCGCTGGTGCAGGACTCTTCTTCTCTACACTATTTCCGACAGCGACCGCTTTCGGAACACAGTTATCCAAAACAGGTGGATCTGCATTAGGACTGATCTACATTGCAGCTGGTATAGGTGGAGGTATTGCCGGTTACATTGTCGGATTGGCATCTGAGATATTTGGTCAAAAAGGTGGTTTCAGTATCGTAATCATCTTCCTTGCCCTTATGATGATCACATCGTTCTTTATGAACAGCTCGAAATCTCGTCAAAAACAAAGTAGTTAAGACAATGTCAACTTAAAATTCACCATAAGAAAAACGACTCTCGAGACGAGAGTCGTTTTTTATTATCTTATGATTCGTTTCCTTGATTACGGCGACGGTTGTTTTGTTGGTTTCGGTTACGGCCTCCACCTTTGTAGTTGCCATTACCTTTATAACCGCCTTTACCTTTGTAACCATTTCCACCTTTGTTATAGCCACCTTTATAACCACCTTTTCCGTTTCGGTCGTTACGATGGCCGCGTCCTTTACCCTTACCTTTGTACTTATCATTCTTAGCTTGTTTCACACTAATTGGTGATAAGGAAGTAAGCTTAACAGGAACATCTTTTCTTTCTTTTGTAAGCATCTTCAATGCTGCAGAAAGAACTGTAACGGAATCATACTCTTCAAGAAGATCAGCGGCAGTTGATTGGTAAGTCTCTAAATTATTGGATTCGATTGTCTGTCTTAACTTATCAATCGTTACTTGCTGCTGTCCTTTATTCGCTTCATCATATGAAGGAATAGGACGACGTTCAATTTTACGTCCTGTTGTCTTTTCGATTAAGTGTAGGTGAGCCATTTCTCTTGGTGTGATGAACGAAACAGCATACCCTTCATTTCCTGCACGTCCTGTACGGCCGATTCGGTGTACATAGCTTTCTGGATCTTGTGGGATATCAAAGTTAAATACGTGAGTAACGCCAGAGATATCAAGACCACGTGCAGCCACATCTGTCGCAACAAGAACATCAATTTTTCCATTCTTGAATTTCTTCAGTACGTCCATACGTTTTTTCTGAGTTAAGTCACCATGAATGCCTTCAGCACGGAATCCGCGAGCATTCAATCCGTCTGTAACTTCGTCTACACGTTTTTTCGTACGTCCGAACACAATTGATAGTTCAGGTACATGAATGTCAAGAAGACGTGTTAGTGTATCGAACTTCTTAGCTTCATTTACTTCGACAAAGTATTGATCAATCTTCTCAACCGTCATTTGCTTCGCTTTTAGCTTAACGGTTTCTGGTTTTTTCATCATTTTGGTTGCAATTTCATGAATTTCTTTAGGCATTGTTGCAGAGAACAATAGCGTTTGACGCTGTTCAGGAACAGCTTTCAAAATATCTTTAATGTCTTCAATGAAGCCCATGTTTAACATTTCATCTGCTTCATCTAGAACAGTTGTATGAATGTTATTTAATGAAATCGTTTTGCGACGAATATGATCTAATAAACGACCAGGTGTTGCTACTACAATTTGAGGTCCTTGCTTCAAGGAACGAATTTGACGTCCCATATCTGAACCGCCATAAACAGGTAGTACCTGAATACCTTTATAACGACCATATCGGTTTAATTCTGTAGCCACTTGCATAGCTAGCTCGCGGGTTGGTGCAATAACTAGTCCTTGAGTCTTCTTTAGATCCTGATTGATTTTTTCAATCAATGGAATCCCGAAGGCAGCTGTTTTACCAGTTCCCGTTTGTGCTTGTCCTATGACATCTCTTCCATCCATCGCAAGAGGAATCGTTTGTTCTTGTACTGGAGTTGCTTCTTCAAACCCCAGCTCTTCGACGGCCTTTAAAACTGATTTGGATAAACCTAATTGATTAAATGTTGTTGTCACTTTATTATTTCTACTCCTTTATTGTCTTCTTTACAACCAAAGAAAACCACGTAAAAAAGCCATCCTCACAGTTGGAAGAGGGCTTTCGGTACGAGAATGATTTAATACCATCTTACCACACCATAGTAAGTTCGGCAATTCACCCTAGTTTAAAGTACATTTTCTTTTCTATCAATGATAAAATGAAAAAAAGTGGAGTCTATGCCTTGGTAAATAGAGGATATAATGATTTTATATTACCATTTATCATTGAAGAATTTGCTCAAGTTTGGAGTTGGTCTCTAGTGGAAAAACCGCCATTCAACCCTTATGTTGCTGTAGTTATTGGAGTGCTCTCCGTATCCACTGCTGCCGTACTTGTTAAACTAGCTGAATCTGCACCAGCCTCTATCATTGCTAATTATCGTTTACTTTTTGCTGTACTTATTATGGCTCCTTATGTGCTAACTAAACACTTGCATGAGTTTAAGTCAATCACAAAGCGAGATTGGATGCTCGCTTCAATATCAGGGGTGTTTCTCGCATTCCATTTTATTTTGTGGTTCGAGTCATTAAACTATACATCTGTCGCAAGTTCAGTTGTTTTAGTTACATTGCAACCCATCTTCGCATTTTTAGGAACATTTATTTTTTTTAAAGAAAAATTTACAATTGGAGCAATACTAAGTATGACGATTGCTTTAACAGGAAGTGTCATTATCAGTTGGGGCGACTTTCAAATAAGCGGACTAGCTTTATGGGGGGATATTTTAGCTCTATTCGGTGCTATAATGGTAACAGGTTATTTTTTGTTGGGACAAAATGTTCGAAAACGACTCCATTTAATGACTTATACATTTGTAGTTTATGGGATAAGCTCCCTTACATTAATCTTGTATAATGTATTTTTACAACAACCTTTTACAGGTTATCCAGCTGATCACTGGTGGGTATTTTTAGCACTTGCCATCATACCAACATTTTTTGGACATACATTATTTAACTGGGCCTTAAAATGGGTAAGTACCTCCACCATATCGATGAGTATTGTATTTGAGCCAGTTGGAGCTTCTATCTTGGCCTATTTTATTTTAGGAGAAATGATTACTTGGTCCCAATGGCTCGGGGGTTCCATCGTTATATTAGGTTTAAGCCTATTTATCATAAGTACTACAAAAAAACACAAGCCTAAAATTACGCATTCTACTGAAATGTAAAGCATCTTTAGGCTATTATCTAATAAAATAAAAGCAGGTGATGTTCAATGCAGATTCAAATCATGACAGACAGTGGTGCTGATCTTACTAAGGCCCTTGTCGAACGCTATAATATTAAGATTGTTCCTTTAAATGTTCACTTCGGAGATGAGCAATTTCAAAGCGGTGTGGACATCGACATTCCTACATTTTACGAGAAAATGAAAGGTTCTGAAGAGCTTCCTACAACATCCGCGCCAGCTCCATATGCCTTTTATGAAGCTTATAAAGAAGTGGACCCAGAAGTTCCCATTCTAATGCTCTCTCTTTCCCAAGAGTTAAGTACAACTCATGATAATGCTGTTGCTGGAAAGAATATGCTTCTAGAAGAAGAACCATCAAGGAATATTGTAGTTCTAAATACGAAGACAGCTACTTCGGGAATGACGCTCTTAGTAGATGAGGCAGGTAGATGCGTTGAAGAAGATATGGAATTTGGTGCACTTGTTCAACACATGGAAGAGCGCATTGAGCAAACAGCAACCCTTATTTTCTTAAGAACGGTTGAAAACCTTATCAAAGGTGGACGCCTTGATCGTTTTAAAGGGACAATTGCCAAGACATTAAATATTAAGATCCTGATGAAAAAGAGTGATATCGGGACAATTGAAGTTGCTGAAAAAGTCCGAGGAAACAAAAAAGCAATACGCCGTTTCTTAGAGCAAATCGGTGAATACACGAAAAATTTTGAGGACAAAGTTATTGCTGTTTCCTATAGCACTACTGAAGAAAAAGCAAAAAGCTTCATCGGTGAAATCAAAGATCGTTACGCCTTTAAAGATTCCATTTTAACCGAAATGGGTCCACTAATCGCTACACACGCTGGCGAAGGTGGTTATGTAATTTCGTTCTTTAGAGATTAAGGTTGATAGACGCTTGGTTATGGCCAAGCGTCTTTTTTTTATCTTGTAGTGATTAATCTAGGATGAGCTTTATTCAGCTTTATGGCAGGATTGTTGAAGACTTGAAACTGAGAGGAGTCCGTTGCTGTTGAGTAATTTGTTGCGGTCAGTGAAACGGCAAGCCTGTTGTTGCCCCACACGACGTGGGATAGTTCTACGTTGCCACATGATGTGGCGGTTTTAGTAGAACCTCAATTGTATAGCCTCCTCGTTCCTGCGGGGTCTCGTCTTGCCTTTGCTACCACGACAGTTTGCCGTTTCCTTCCCTCCACGCGTTTATAGAGACTAACGGACCAGTATTTGGACTTTCCCACCTCATATTGATTGGAAATCATATTCAGAGAAGTTGCTCAGACCCCTGTCTTGATAGGATTATACTACCTGGAATTAGAACACCTCATCCCTGAACTACGGCGGTTCCGTTAGTCACCATTCGGTAAAGGTGGGCTGTGGAACGGGTTGACTCCAGCGGAAGAACGGAGTGACGAGACCCCGCAGAGAGCTTGCGAACGAGGAGGCTCGGCGCTTCGTCCGCAGGAAAGCAACCCGTTCCACAGCCCGCCGATCTGCAAAAAAGCAACGGAACCATACGCACTTTATCTCGAATCCAAGTCTTCCACATAAGGGGGCTTTAAAAGAGTAACTACACAAAAAAGCTCAGAACATATAATTCTGAGCTTCTTCTTTTTCTATTTAGCCGTATAAGATGGTTTAGGAGATAGCAATGAAAATACGGCTGCGATCAATGGGAATATAATCATAACCCAAAGGATTTCTTGATAACCTCCGAACCAATCATAAAACAACCCAAATGGTAGAGGTCCAAATGCAGAACCAATAACCATAACAGTTTGGGCTAGCCCCTTAATACTTCCTAAATGTTCCCGACCAAAGTAATTCGGCCAAACAATATTGAGAACAATCCGTTCAAAACCATTTACAAGCCCCCATACAACACCATAGATCACTGCTCCCTTAAAGCTTCCAACCTGCAATAGAATAAGTAAAGCAATGATATGTCCAACAAATGTAATAGCTAACACGTAGTGAACGGATATACGATCAACCAAATAACCGACAACAAAAGTAACCGGGAATCCAACAATGGCCATGGTCGATAAGACAAGGGCTGCAGTGGCATCCGATAACCCTTTCCCTTCTGCGATAGCTAATAAGTGGAAAGTTACTCCTGTATTCACAAGCGCTGGTACACTCACGCAAAATAGGATCAACCAAAAAGCACGCGTACGCATAGCTTCTTTTAATGTCCAACTAACTTCATTTATGTCTACATTGGATTCACTTTCTGAACCATCAGAACGTTTTTTAGGCGTCCCATCCGGAACCTCTCCTATATCCTTGGGTTGATTTCGAACTAAAAAGAAAGCTAATGGAACAAAAATAACAAGAAGGGCTATTCCCCAATATGTCCATGTTGCTCTCCAACCAAATGAATTAATTAACCATGTATTTAAAGGAGGAAGCAATGCGGAGCTCACAAATCCTCCTATAGCCATAATACTTAACGCACGCCCTCTTTTTCTTATAAACCATTGAGGGACCAATGTATTCGGTAGCAATGTCATGGATCCTTGGCCAAATAACCGAAGCATAAAAAAACCTAGAAACATCATTACGGGGCCGATAAGAGCGCCATTCCAAAAACATGCTAAGGCCAAAAGTAGTCCAACCGACGTCATCATTATACGTTGTCCCATCTTATCAACAAGGCGACCAACCATAAAAAGTGTCAAACCTGCAAGTAAGGTAGCTGTTGAATAAAGACCTGAAACTAGTGAACTCGAGTAATTAAAATCTTCTATGTATCTCTCGCTAAATATTGAGACCGAATACGTTTGACCAGGGCCAGAAAAGAAAACACTTAACCCTGCTATAAAAACAACAACCCACCCATAATAAAAACGTGTCTTGAACGGAGCTTGTTCGTTTTTTTGCACATTCATGAGGCTCACCCCTTTCCCCTTATAATAGTAAAGGAAATTTAAGGTGCCTGTCACTTGTCATACTCTCAACAAGTAACAGGCACCTTAGATTATTTTACAAATAAAGATCCAAGACTTTTCACTAGTGGACTGAATTGGTTAGCGGTATTTGCCATTTGCCCCATAGTAGAGAGCATTTTATCAAGATCTAACTGGCCGTTCTTATCCTGAAAGTATTGAATAAACCCTTTTGGAGCTTGCATTTGTCCGTATTGTGGAAATTGCTGTTCTAATGAATAATATGGGTTCCATTGGTTCGGCTGTGGTGGCTTTGTAAACTGTTCATAAGGACTTTGAAAGATAGGTGGCTTCATTTCCTGTTGTTCAGTGGGTTGAGGTTGCATCATATTCATTTGGTTTGGAACACCTTGAAAGCCTGGAAATGAATTTTGATTGGGATAAGGAGCTTGCATCGGCCGCGGCCCAAATGGTGGTTGTGGATATTGATTATACATATCCATAGGCACCTCCTAGAAATTAATGGTTATCTACCCATAGAATATGTAAGTGTGCTTGAGAAAGTGAAATAAAGTTAGACCATTCTAGAGCCATTAAAAAAAGGAGGTTGTCCACCTCCTTTTTTTTACTAATAACTTAAATTTCGTTGTCTAATATAAGTTGACACTTCATCAATGCCCAGTAACTTTTTGAACTTACGTTTTTGGAACCCTAATAACTTTTCACCATCAATAAAGGTTACCGGTGTTCCATAAACTTTATTTTCACGCATTTCCTTGTAATAAGCATCATTCTGAGAGATGTTTTTTTCTGTATAGTCAATGTCCCACTCATTTAAATGATTTAGTACCCTTTCACAATAATGACATCCATCACTGGTGTACACGACTACATTTGGTTTACTCATAGATGAATCCCCCAAACTTAATAGTTCTATTTACTTATATTTTCACATAACCTAATAACGTTCATAAATATATTTTTCTCTTACCCTTGAAACATAGATGTTAAACATATTCTCTAAAAAAATATTCAAATTCCCTACTTTTTTAGAAGGGCTAAGAAAAAAGAACTAGATACGACCTGCTACATTAAAGAGCTTGATCAATTTTAGTGCTTCCACTTAACAGATCATAGCTTTGTTTAACTGTTTGTGGAGATTGTAACGTTTGGACAAGCACATGTGCAACATCTTCCCTAGGGATGGAACCGAATTCATTTAAGTGTTCATCAATTTTCACGTTTCCAGTCCCTTTGTCATTTGTTAAACCACCAGGGCGTACGATTGTATAATCAAGTGCTGTTCCACGAAGAAAGGCATCTGCTCTACCTTTAGCAAATAAATAATGCCTCAATGCTTCCGGACCAACCTCTGGTCGATTAGCTGCCATTGAACTAAGCATCACAAACCGTTTAACACCAAAGTTCTCAGCAATTTTCATTGATTTGATCGCACCTTCTTGGTCGATCATAATGGTCTTATCAGCACCCGTATTCGGACCAGAACCAGCTGCGAAAATAACAGCATCTACTCCGTAATAAGCGTGATGAAAGTCTTTTTCCAAATCTGCAATTACAGTATTGGCACCACGTTCTTCAAAATATGGAATTTGATCTGTATCTCTAATCATCGCAATCGCTTCATGATTCTTATCTATTAATTTATCAATGACATGTTTACCAACTTGTCCATTAGCTCCAATAACAAGTACTTTCATGATCCAGATTCCTCCTTTATTGCAATCATTGTTCCCGTTTTATCATGACCTAAACGACAGAAACTTTTCGATGAAACAAAAATTCTTTTATTAAAAGAAGGATTCTGGAAAAAAGTGGCGAAAAATATACACATTAAGAATTCTTCAAAAGGGGTTACGTTTACATGAGCCATGTTTACTTTTTTACTGGATTCCCTGGATTTTTAACAAGCCGCCTTATCAAACAAGTTGTTCATGAAGAATTTCCAATAGATAAAATTTATTTATTCATCCTTCCATCCACCCGCAAACATGCCCAATCTAAGATCCATCAACTCTGTGAAGAACTCGATATTTCTCATCATTTATTTGAGCTCGTTGAAGGTGATATCACTAAGGATAACTTAGATTTAGCAGAATCGACTTCTGAAACATTGTTAAATTCTATTACACATGCCTATCATTTAGCTGCTATCTATGATCTTTCCGTACCGTATGAACCTGCCTATAATGTGAATGTTATTGGAACAAAACATGTTAATGAATGGTTATTACAAGCAAATCGTTTAGAACGATATACGTATTTTAGTACAGCCTATGTATCTGGAAAACGAACCGGAACGATTAAAGAATCAGATTTAAAACATGATCAAGGGTTTAAAAACCATTATGAGTCCACGAAATACGAGGCTGAGCTTTTAGTTCAAGACCTTAAAGGACAGCTACCAGTTACAATCATTCGACCTGGCATTGTGGTAGGAGATTCACAAACTGGACAAACATCTAAGTTTGATGGACCATACTTTATATTAAATCTGTTTGATCGCCTACATTTTCTGCCCACCATCCCCTACGTCGGAAAAGGGCACGCAGAAGCCAACTTTGTTCCAGTTGATTATGTGATTCGTGCATCTGTTTTTTTAAGTCACCACACAAATTCGATTGGGAAAACCTATCATCTGACAGATCCTAATCCGTACCAAAGTCATGAAGTCTATCGTATGTTAATGGAAGCATTGCTAGGGAAAACGCCTTCTTACAGGATCCCACTCCATGCAGCTAAACTTCCATTAAATCTCCTCCCGGTTCGTAGATGGTTAAATATCCAAAAGCAAACGATCCCTTACTTCATGTATAATTCACACTATGATACTAGTCTAGCTATGAGCGCATTAAATGGTACCGAAATTGAATGCCCTGATTTTGAAACAGTGATCCCACAACTCATTCATTTCTATAGATCTCATAAGCATGATGAAGATAAGAAGGTTACGATTTCTTAACTTTCATTAAAAAATAAAGGCTGCCTTTTATAATGCAGCCTTTTGCAAATTATACTTATTCATCCTTTTCCGCAATCCATGCATCATAATAACTCTCAAGTTCCGCCTCTACTTTCTCTTTTTCTTGCTGAAGCTCTATTAACTCCTCTGCATTCTCAGTTTGTCCCATCTCTTCCTCTAACTTTTGTAACTGTTGTTCTTTTTCTTCTATATACTTTTCTAGTTGAACATTATCCTTAGTAGGTTGTGATAGTTTTCCCATTGGCTCTTTAGGTTTCTCATCATGTCCCTCTTGAGGTTTCATGGCATCTAATTGTGCTTGCCATTTTAGACGAGCTTCCTCATATCTTCTCGGGAAGCGATATAGCTGTCCGTCATGCAGAAAAGCGGTTTCTGTAAAGCAACTATTAAGGAAGTAGCGGTCGTGGGACACCCCTAACACGGTTCCATTAAAGTTTTCTATTGCTTCCTCTAATACTTCCTGGGAATCAATATCTAAGTGATTGGTTGGTTCATCAAGAATCAGCAGATTTATATTCTGATGCATAAAGACAGCTAGTTTCAGACGCATTTGTTCACCGCCACTAAGCATTCCAATTCTTTGAAAAACAGCGTATCCAAAGAACATAAAACGAGCTAGAATCTGTCTTGCTTGACCTTCTGTTACTCGAACATGTTCTCGGAAGTATTCAATCATTTGCATGTTAGGATCTTCATGCTTCAAAGGTTCCTGGGGAAGGTAACCGATGGACACTTGCGCTCCAAGAGATATCTCTCCCCCATCAGGCTGTTCATCGCCGATAATCAATTTAAGAAAAGTTGACTTCCCACTCCCATTTCTCCCAACAATAGCTAGTCTTTCTTGATAACGAAGATGGAGATCAAGTCCTTGTAAAACAGGTGTATCACCATAAGTTTTCGTAATACTTCCTGCTACGATTACATCCTTCCCTGTACGATCTTCAGCATCAAAAGATAACCCCATTTTTTGAGGATCAAGATTCGGCTTATCAAGCTTCTCCATTCGTTCCAGTGCTCTTTCCATGTTACGTGCACGTTTATGAAGCTTTTCACTTGGTGGGTTTGCTTGATTCGCCCATATCTTTAGACGTTTAATCGCTTCTTTCATCTTCTTAATCTTCTTTTGCTGTTCTTGATAAGCCTTAAATTCAGCAAGCAATCTTTCTTCTTTCTCTTTAACATAAGAAGAAAAGTTCCCTATATAGACATTAATTTCTCCTTGATCCAAGTCATAAATTTTTTCCACGGTTTGATCAAGAAACTGACGATCATGGGAGATAATGCAAACGGCTCCTTCGTATTGCTGAATATAACTCTCTAACCATTCAATAGCATGTAAATCTAAATGGTTTGTTGGCTCATCCAAAAGCAATACATCAGGCTTTTCTAATAAAATCCTGGCGAGACCTGCTTTTGTTTTTTCTCCTCCACTTAAATTTTGAAAAGGAGAGAAAAGAAGATCCTCCAAATTAAGACCATGAGCAACCTTCTCAATTTGCGACTCCACCTCATATCCTCCAAGTCGCATGAACTCGTCCTGAAGGTTTCCATACTCCTCTATCGCACGCTCCATTTTCTTCTCATCTTGCATGTCTGTTTCCAATCTTTTCATTTTTTCTTGAATCGTCATTAAGCTTGAAAAACTCGACTTCAGATAATCGTGTACCGTTCCTGTGATGCCTTCTGGAATTTGACTTAAATATCCCACATTAGCCTGTTTCTTTATAAAAACTTTCCCTGAGTCAGGAGTTTCAATTTGATTAATAAGCTTGAAGATCGTTGTTTTACCACTGCCATTACGACCAACCAATCCAATTTTTTCTCCAGGCAGTATTTCAAAATTTAGGTTTTCAAATAATAGATCGCCACCGAGTATTTTCTTTATCTCTTTTAATGTAATTAACATATCCGTTTCCCTCCGTTATGAAAAATAAAAAAAGCCCGAGAATCTCTTAGATTTCTCAGGCTTCAAAACGAAGAACACGACACCCCAATAAAAAACCACACATGTATTGAGATGTGTGGGGACAAATGTCATTATTCTTCCTTGCGCTTTTAAGATGGAATAAGAGATCCACACAGTCATAATTTAGTTGCTAAAAAGGGCATACGTGTCCCGTCAGCAACAAATTCATGAGTTTGCGCACGGTAAAAATATAGTGATTTACTAACAATCATGCGCTTATCTGTGTGTAACATCTCTTTTCCACCTCCTTTTTTCATAACGTGTGATTTCTTATAGATTATCATAATGCTCACTTAGACTGCAAGATTAATCCAATCGATCGGCATACTGTCCAAGCTTTTTGAGTAAAGGAATAAGCTCCTCTTTCTCCTCATTAGATAGACCACCTGTAATCTCTTCGATTTTCTTCCAGTGATCTGGGAAAATAGATTGTAGTAACTTACACCCTTCGTCTGAAATCGCAGCATAGGTAATACGACGGTCATTCGGACATGGCTTTCGCTCAAGCAAACCTTTTTGTTGAAGCTTGTCCACCACATAGGTAATGCTACCACTTGCTAAAAGAATTTTATCCCCGATTTTTTGTAGAGGTTGTTCTCCTTGATGATAAAGCATTTCAAGAACCCCAAATTCGGTTGGGTTAAGCCCTTGCTCCTGTATATCTCTTTTCACTTGATCTGTGATGGAACGATATGCTTTGGATAACACAACAAATAATCTTAAGGATGGATCTTCTTTCTTTTGTTGATAATGTTGATCTTGATCCATATTAATCAGCCTTTCTGTTCTATTCAATTAAAGTATAGCTACCGTTTCAATTTATTGTCAAACGGGTTTTAACCCTTTAACACGTTCTCTTGGGGGAGCTTTGTGCAATTATTCCCATAGATAAATCTACAGTAAACGTTATTCGTAATACAAGAATAAGGAGGAAACTCTTCTCCTTTAACCTATCTTAGTATTCTTCATACGAAACCCTTCTTTTGAAAGATTGTATAGTATGGCATAATATAGTGAAAAGCGCTTGCAAAATCTTTTTAATCTAGGCTTGTATTCTTTTGTAGTTTTACGGTCTATTAACAGTACTATAACACAAATGAAAGAAAGCGGTGGAACGAACTTGGTAGAAGATACTGGAGAACGTGTAATACCCGAATATATGAAGCCATCAAATGGATTATTGCTCGAGCATATGGCTCGCTATCAATTTGCTCTTCCTTACGTCACAGGTCGGGTACTTGACCTTTCTTGCGGTTCTGGATATGGCACGCATATGATGGCTAAAAACCGAAAAGATGAAATAGATGAAGTATTGGGTGTGGATATTGATCAAGATATCATCAATTATGCAAAAGCTCACTACTACCATCCTAAATCCTTTTTTCAACAGGAAAATGCCGTTGATCCAGAACTACCAGAAAAGCTCGGAACTTTTGATACGATTATTAGCTTCGAAACCTATGAACATATTGAAGAAGAACAACAACTACTTAACAACTATTTTCAATTGTTAAAACCTGGTGGTATGTTAATTGTTTCAACTCCATTTGGACAAGGACGTGGTATTGAATGCGGATCTCCTTTCCACGTCCATCAAATTACACCTGAGGAATTTAAAGACCTGTTTCAGCTTTATTCAGCAGCAGAGTTTTATTATCAAAAAGGTGTCTTAATTGAGCCTGGAAGAGATGGTGTGCATTACCCATTGGGCATAGCAGTTTGTAAAAAATGATTAAGAAAGCCACTCTCACGCTTTTGAGAATGGCTTTTTTTGCATCTACTATTTTATTTCTATCTCTTGTTTCTGATGGCCATGAAGCTCGCCTTTTTCATAATGAACATTTACCGTGTAGGTGCTTGTTGAATCAGCATTGAATTCAGCAGCATATTCCCCTTCTTTACCTTCTTTTGCATCAATATACTGGTGCTTCCCATTATCTTTCCATACTTCAAACCGAACTTTTGCCTCTGCTAAAGGTTCTTCTCCTTTTTGAAGATGAACCATTAATTTCCCTTCTTTGTTCATAAGGTGTACAGCTACACCGTCTGAATGATCTCCATGACTATGTTCTTCTTTGTTCTCATTTTCATTATGGTCATGCGCCTCTGACTTTTCTTCGTTTTCAGATACATTACCAACGTTCAATTTCTTTTGAGGCATGTTATGCATATCGCGAGCCGTTACGTGGGCTATCACATAATAAATGCCTTTCTCATCAAATGTGTGCTGAATGGAATAAATACCTTTCCCTTGCTTTTCTGCCTTCATCTTTTCATGGTCTTCCGAACCCTTTTTCCATAACTCAAATTCTACCTCTTGAGCATCATTTACATTCTCAGAACCTTGTGTAACTTTAGCCTGGATTGTTGTAATCTCTTTTGGTTTTAACGTTTCAGGAACCGTTTTAATCTTTACCTCAATAGCTTGTAATTCTTGGTTTTCTTCTGAATTCTGTTGATCATCATTATTGTTAGCATTGTTTTTCTCTTCAGAACCACATGCTGATAACACAACAAAAATAGTTGAGAGAAGTAATAGTAATCCTAGTTTTCTCATTATTGAATTCTCCTTGTTCATTAATCCCTTATTTACTGTCATATTATCATGAAAGGTTTCCATACAAATCACCGAACCATGACAACTTCATGAAGACTGTTCAGGAATCTTTCATAATCATACGAAGATGGTTCGGTAACACTTTGATATGCCCAGGTGTCTTCAAATAAATTTCTCCATCAGTATCGACATCCATTTCTTCTGCTGTTTCAATCTCTATTTCTTTGCCTTGCGTGTGGAACAACTCCTGAAACGATTCAGGATCAGTCCGAGGCTGATTAAGAGAAAGAAGCTCCCGAAATGTTTTTAGATTCGAGTTTTTTATAACTAACACATCTAATTTTCCATCGTTCACATAAAGGGATGGAGCAGGTATTTGTCTAGTGCCAATGAACCTTCCATTCAGCACGAGAATCATAACTCCTTCTTCTTCATACTCCACTCCATCCACTTTTAATTTATACGTAAAAGTATTGGCTTCGTTCATGGTTTTAAACGCACTAATAAAATAGCTTAATACACCGAATCGATTCTTTTGATCTGGATCTATGTTAATAGAGGTCTCCGTAACCAGACCAATACCCCAGAAGTTTAAGAAGTAACGGTCTCCAACCTGACCAAGATCTACTGGAGCCACCCGGCCATTCACTAACGCATTAGCTGCTGGACCAACATTTTGAGAAATCCCTAACATTCTGGTGAAATCATTACAGGTTCCTCCAGGTAATATACCGATTGCAGGTTGGTGCTCTACATCCGCAATCGCATTTACACAATCGTGAACGGTCCCATCTCCTCCAAGTATGTAAAGAACTTCAACCTCTTCTCCATAATGTTTAACTTTTTCAATAAGGTCATTACGACTTGTCGTTTGCACAACAGAAAGTTTTTCAACATTTTGTGAAAGTATAGGTAATGCTGCAGCTAATTTATCATTTAATTGATCAGGTCCTGCACTCCCATTATATAAAAAAGCACCTGTTTGATACTGTGTCAACTTCTATACCCCCCTACTTTTTCCGTCCAAGTTCGAATTTATATCATAGAACCATTTCCGTTCTGGGTATAAATGAAACCTAACACCATTATCATAAGACTTTTTGCATATCACAGTTTGACCACCCTACTGATGAGGAATATCATTATGTGGTATTTCTTCATTATTTATATTTTCTTGTTTTGTAAGGGGGCAACGAGGAATGCTTATTACACTCTCAGAAGCATATGTTGGTAACCATTTTCAGATTAAGCATATTGAAGCAACAGGTCAGCATGAACAAAGATTATATCGGTTAGGGATCGAAGTGAATACTACTTTAGTACTAATCCGTAAAATTAATGCTGGTCAAATGATAGCTGTACAAATTGGTGAAAAAACTGTAGCACTTCAAAAAGAAGAGACAGACCAAATATATGGAGAAGTATTAGGATAATGATCCGTATTCACCCTAGGCGCCCAAGATACAAGAAGAATAAATGTAAACGGGAAATAAATCCCCTTTCACCCATTTCAGTTAATCTATTATAACCTTATACAACTACTCACATCCCCCTTAAATATAAAGTTCAACTACTAATCTTAACCGAAAACCTCTTGTTATTATTAAAAAGCCCCTTTTGCTTAGTAGCAAAAGGGCTAATATTCTTTACATTGCATCCTTAATTCCTTTTTTCACAAGCCACCAGTTTGCCGGGTAACTTGTGATAAACCCTAGTATCATAGCAATTTGCATCATGAACCAATATGTGATTTCATCAGGTTTTGGCGGGTGTGTAAAGATAATAAAGTGAACGATAGCCATCCAACCAAACATTCCTATTTCAAATGCGATTAATGACCAAGTGTCTGCTTTAACAGCGGATTTAAAAGCACCAAATAGACCTTTATCTTTGTTCATAGGATATATGGCTAATACTTGGAATAACAAACCAAAGGCATAAGCTGCAATAAATTCAATAGTGTAATGAGCTAAAAGTTTAGAACCTAAAATTGTCATTCCAGCAAAGAATACAATTGGAACACCTATGGCATCACCAAGTGTACATCCCGCTGAACAGTGAGTTGTAGAAACAAAGGTCTTAGCTGGACGATCACGATTATCCTCTATATCAAGATCTTTTGCTTTAATACGTCCCCATTTGAAATATGTCCAAAGAGCCACAGGGCCCATAAACCAACCATTAATAGGCCAAACCACATTCATAATTTTCATCATCTGTGGATGACGAATAACATCTATTAATATAATTAACGAAGATAAAAGTCCAATAGCAAGTGCAATCCAAGCTATGATGTGTAGTGTATCCATTATGATTCACCTCAAATTATAGTTTAGAATTAACATACCCTGGTTGGGTGTTTTTCTAAACGAAAAAGTACCAAGTATAGATCAAAGGTTGTCGAAAAAAGCACGACAAACCAAAAAAAATGCCTTCATGAGCTTCTAACCAACCCTCCACCTCTAAATGATACACATCTCCTGTGATAATCATTTCTTTTTTTCGTCCAACAAAATAAACATGTATATCTACCACAGAATACTTAATCTTCACCCATTCACAATCCTACTAGATATTACACTTTAGTCCCCTTATTAGGAATAACTCACAAGTAAAAGCTAAAAAAGAGCTTGGGAAAATTCCAAGTAGTTCGGTTGTGAAGTAGAAAACACGAAATCACAAGCGAAGTAACAGGGTGAATCGCATAACTTTAGACATCTAAATCACACAAAAAAACGCAGAGATATAAAACTCTCTGCGTTTATAATAATTCATTGACTTGCTCTTCAATTAAAACCCCGCTAATTAAAAAAGAATCCAATAAGACGTATAACATTAAATAATAATATGGCAAATGGAACAATGGATAAAATTGTTAACCATTTAATTTTTAGCAAAAACCCAAGTGTTAACAATATTAATCCTACTGCAAGAGTAGCGATAAGCATTATAATCGACATATATTTACCCCCATTATTCTTATTAAATTCTACATCTATATTTCACCATTTACTCTTATAACCCTCTAATATCCCTATAATTCGTTATACAATCAGCATGGGTTTTGACCATGGTTTTAGCATCATTCCAATGGCTGGACAATAGCTATTGTCCTGTTGTTAAAGCCTATGATAAAACCGTTGCTATTTTCGATGTCAAACACTAGTAATACTCGTCATATCAACAAAAAGAAGCAAGCGAACTACTAGGCGAATTCGCTTGCTAAAATACTTGCTATTTACATTTTCCCACCTCTGAACCGAACTACTTAGGAAAATTCCAAGCTCTTTTCTAACTGCATTTTTCTTTATGCTAATTCTAAATATTGCAGGTTATTCCCCTTCGAACGCTTAATATAACCCCTTGCTTCTAAATCTAATTTCACGATCGTTAAGTACCAAGAGATCGAACCATCAAAGTTCCCTTTTAACTGATGGACAACCTCCACTCGCAACTGTTTAAACGAAATGATTTCGTGCTCTCGAATCTTGTTCAAAATACATTCTTTAATTTTTTCATACTTGTCTCTATCTATATTTGGAGCTTCTTTTCCCTCTGGGTGCATGCATGCGATCTTATCTTCCATCAGATCAACCTCCACCTATAATTAAGCAAACCTCAACACCCTCTCACTTTTGATGATCTCAAACATTTCTTTTGTGGGCTGCATCGATTACATATCTAGCTCGTCTTCTGATACTCAGTAACATTTCCGATCCCCTTTAATCGCTTGAGGTGGTGGCTGAATGACGGGGATTCATTCCACCCTCTCACACTCCTTGGTATTTTTTCCGACTTTTCTATCATTTTAACATAGACAGTAGAGAGGACATTGTCAAAATTAGAGGAAGGAATTAAAAAAAATACCGTGCTCTTCCCGAAAGCAGTCGAATCATGTTCGACAAAATCCGGATGAACACGGTACTTGTTATAACCTATTGTTTTTAAAATAAAATGGCATCTAAAGAATAAGAGCCTGCTCCAATTAAAGCTACACCAATGGCGATCACAATGAGGATGAAATTATACTCGTAACCTTGCGCAGTATTCCAATACCCGTTTGGAGCATGAACTTTAACAATCGCACCAAGCATAGTGAGCACAATGAACAATGCTCCAAGAGGCGTTAGCAGTCCTAAAGCAAAAAGACCTCCTCCAATGAATTCAAATAATCCTGCCAATAAAGCCATCGTATAACCAGGCTTAATTCCGATAGAGTCAAAAAAGCCACCTGTACCTTTTAACCCATGACCTCCAAACATTCCAAATAACTTTTGAGCACCGTGCCCTACAAATGTTAATCCAACTGCTAAACGAATAATTAGTAAACCTACACTCATCATAAAATAACGACTCCTTTAAAAATTATTTTGAATTCGAGATATATAACCAAAAAATATAAAACCGCAAATTTATTTCGAATTCAAGATTTATTATATGTTGAAATTATCTCGAAGTCAAGATTTTTTAAGCATGTTTTTTGCAATGTGCTTATGCCTATTCTAATAATGGAGAAAGAAATTAATGTTAGGGTGAACGAATTGACCATCAAATTAAGCGTATTAGATCAATCCCCTATATTAACGGGGATGTCTCCTATAGATGCTTTTCAACAAACTACTGAACTTGTAAAACATGTAGATCGTCTTGGTTACCATCGTTACTGGGTTTCCGAACACCACAGTACTAAAAGCCTGGCTGGATCTGCTCCTGAAATATTAACAGCACATTTAGCAGCACATACGAATTCTATACGCGTCGGCACAGGAGGCGTGCTCCTCCCCCATTACAGTGCTTATAAAGTAGCTGAATCTTTCCGAGTACTCGACACACTTTATCCGGGACGCATTGACCTTGGAGTTGGCCGTGCTCCTGGAGGTATGCCAAATGTGAACCGAGCTCTCAATGACGGTGGTGCACCTAATGTTGAACATTATCCTAAGCAAGTAAAAGAGCTAATGGCTTATCTGCATGGACATGACCCTTATGACATGAATGTCTATGCAACACCTCTAGCTGAGACCACACCATCGATTTGGATGCTCGGTTCAAGCGGTACGAGTGCACGCCTTGCAGCAGATGTAGGAGCTTCCTATTCATTTGCGCATTTTATTAATGGTTACGGGGGAACCCGTGCAATGAGCCGGTATCAGGATCACTTCCAACCCTCTATGCAACAAGAGAGTCCTCAAGGGAATGTCTCGATTTTTGTAGTATGTAGTGAAACAGAAGAAAAAGCTGAATATCTTGCATCAAGCTTGGATTTAGCGATTTTAAAGATTGAACAAGGCGGTAACCGCGATGGCTTCCCAACTCCAGAGGAAGCGAGCCAATACCCTTATTCCATATTTGAAAAAGAGCGTGTGCGTGAAAATAGAAGTCGAATGATTGTAGGCGATCCAAAACAAGTGAAAGAGAAAATTGAACATCTTGCTCGAGCTTATAATGTGGATGAGGTGATCGTGAATACCATTGTGAGTCCATTTGAAGAACGATTAACATCTTATGAATTATTAGCTAAAGAATTTGAATTAGATAAACGGAACGAATAATCATGAAGCCCGAGTATAAAACCTCGGGCTTCATGATTATTTCCGAACCCTCTCCCAACCTTTCTAATTACAACACCACCACACTTCGATCAAACAGCATTTTATCCCCAAACATTTCAATAGGGATCTACACCTTCACCATGATACACTTACTTCAAATTCATTTATAAAGGACGGTTTAATATGTACGGATTAGAAGAAAAGAGAAATCAAATCTTAGAATTCTTACAAAGTCTTACTGATGACCAAGCTCGCACTAAGCCATCAGATGAAAGTTGGAGTATTCTTGAGGTCCTTGAGCATTTATATTTAATTGAGGGCTTTGTTGTCCAGCAGATGGCGAACGCTCTTGAAAAAGGATCAGATCAACAAGCCGAATTAAAACCAATTCATCGTACTCAAGGGCGAGACTATAAAGTTGAAGCTCCAGAATATATACAGCCAAAAGGTCAATTCGAATCCATCCAAGATGCTAAAGATCACTTAGAAAAATCACGTGAACAAATGCTTTTCCTTATTCATAATAAGGACCAAGAACTCCTTCAAAACAGAGTCATGCCCCACCCCGCCTTTGGCGATATGAACCTAGAACAATGGGCGGAATTTATTGGATGGCATGAAATTCGCCACCTTGAACAGATACAAGAAATAAAAGAAGCTTTATAATGTAGTTGAGCAGCTCCTGTTGAGGGCTGCTTTTTTCTTAGCAAAGAATTTTTTATTTCCTTGAACTTTCTCCCTCACTAACCGTAAAAGAAAGTGAAAGGGGGCACGGACAATGAAAGATGAAAAGGCATTAATTAACGCCTATCAAAATGGAAATGAATACGCTGCAGATATGCTCGTTCATAAGCACCAAACCATGTTGTATCGATTTTCATTACGACTCACAAAATCACAGGTCGAAGCAGATGACCTCTTCCAAGAAACTTGGGTCCGTGTTTTCCGATCGTTAAACCGTTATGACGGAGATGGCCCCTTCCAAACATGGTTATGTACCATTTGTATGAACTTATATCGTGATGAATATACAAAGAAGAAACGTTGGCTTAATGTTGTTAAGGATTTCTTCTCAATGAGGATAAAGACATCCAACTGGCTCGTTTACCATCACAGTCAGCAACACAGGAAGACCTCACAATGAAACAAGAGTCAGATGAACAGTTTTTAGAAACGCTTAATGCCCTCCCGGATAAATACCGTGTCCCTTACCTCTACTGTCCTAAGTGTGGAGCAAGCCAAATGGAAACTTGCAATCGCTGTGACCAACCCCTTCATGAAACCTGGATTGTTTGTCCGAAGTGTGCGAAGCCTGTGGGTGAAAAATTATAGTAAAAAGGTAAATGACTCACTGCCCTTTTCACTTCGTTTTCCACCTTAATAATAAGGGTAAATTGAATAATGGATTCAAAAGCCAAAGGAGGCTTTCTTATGTATTTTGATCATCTAGTTGTTGCTGCTAAATCACCTGAGCAGGCAAAAAAAGATATGAATATGAAGCATGGGGTGATCGGGGTGCAAGGTGGAGAGCATAAGGCTTGGGGAACCTATAACCATTTAGCTTTCTTCAGTAATCAGGCTTATATTGAGTGGCTTGGTGTCCAAGATTATGACACTGCCTTGAATTCAGGCAATCCGCTTATCCAACACCTTATACACAACCATGACCAAGACGTGGAAGGTCCTATCACCTTTGCTTTAAGAACATCTGATATGAATTCGCTTATTGAATATTGGGATGAGGAGCGTATCCCCTACCAAGGACCATTTGAAGGAAGTCGTACAAAACCAAACGGCTATACGTTATCCTGGAGAATGCTCTTCCCAAAATTTAATTTTGAATCAAAAGTGTTACCATTTGTTATTGAATGGGGAGGTGACATCAACTCTCCTGACAACCCAGAAGACACCAACTCTATCCCCTTCAATACGATTCATATTGGTGTTGATGAACTCGAGAAATCGAAGGAAGAATGGATGCACCTTTATCAGCTAGGAGAACCAACCCCTTCTACGGACTTAGCTGGGAACCCTTCGTATGATTGGGAACTTGGTAATGGCACCCTTTCTCTTTCAAAAGGAGAAGGGATTAATGCGAAGTTTGGTAATATTAATATTTAATCCTTCTAAGCATGACGTCTTTAAATGGATGTCATGCTTTTTTTATGGTCCATTCTTCTGTTAAAGCCCCCTTATGTGGAAGACTTGGAATCGAGATAAATATGAGAGGAGTCCGTTGCTTTTGTGAGAGTTAGGGGGTCAGTGAAACGTCGATACTCCTGTGGAAGACCGTCCGAGCTTCCTCATCCGCTGCGCTCCTTGCGGGATCTCGGCCGCCCTTTCTACCACTGGAGTACGACGTTTCCTTCCCCCCTTGCTTGTATGGAGGTTAACGGACCCTAGTTGTGTGAGCTCTAACCCTTACGGACATCTGTTCCATTATTTTGAACTTTAAAGGCATTTCGAGAGTCGTTACGGACATATGGTACCTTATTTGTGACATATTGCTCTTTATTAAGGTGATTTGCAGCAATTAGCGGAATGAATGTCCGTAAGCTCTTTAGAAAAACCATTTTAAGGTGAAATAGCGGAACAAATGTCCGTAAGCATTACCTCCTCATATCGCTACGGTTCCGTTAATCACCATTCGGCTAAGGTGGGCTTGGGAACGGGTTGACTCCTCCGGAAATACGGGCGAGCGAGACCCCGCAAGAAGCATAGCGTATGAGGAGGCTCGATCGTTCGTCCGGGGAAAGCAACCCGTTCCCAATCCCACCGTACTCCACAATAGCAACGGAACCGCCTCTCTCACTAAAACAGTTATTCCACATAACTGCCATATAATTGAATAACCCCATATAAAAATTTTTTATATAAACGGATCTATCATTGACATTCAAACACCCATTTGAATATAGTATACTCAAACGATCATTTGAATGATGGAGGAAAACGAATGTCTAAAGATACTTGCGATGTCACCTGTGTCCATGAAGATACGGTGAATCGTGTTAAAGAATCCTTACAACATCAAGAGCCGCTAAGTGTAGCTCATATATTCAAAGCCCTATCTGACGGAACCCGTCTCACGATAGCATATGCCCTTTTACAGGAAGAGGAACTTTGTGTATGTGATGTAGCGAATATAGTGGGTTCATCAACAGCAACCGCTTCCCATCACTTGCGCCATTTACGTAAATTAGGATTAGCACGTTATCGAAAACAAGGAAAACTCGCATACTATTCCTTAGACGATGATCACGTAAAGCAAATCGTTCAACTTGCCTTTACGCACCAAAAGGAGGTGAAGCACCGTGACGACGAATCAAGCTGATACAGAACAGGAAAAAGAGATTTATCGTATTGAAGGTCTCACCTGAGCAAACTGTGCCAAAAAGTTCGAAACGAACGTTAAGCACCTGGATGGTGTGAAAGATGCTCAAATTAATTTCGGCGCTTCGAAAATTTCTGTCTATGGTGATACGACCGTAGAGGATTTAGAAAAAGCAGGCGCCTTTGAAAATTTATCGGTAAGACCTGAAGGAGAAAAGAAAGAAGAGACACCAAAGACACCTTTTATTAAGCGATATTGGCAAGAAATATTCGCTATCCTTCTCATTGTTTGTGGATACACCTCTTCTTTTACAGTTGGAGAACATGATGGTGCTACCATTGGTTTCTTCATCGGTGCCATTCTTGCAGCAGGGATCCCCCTCTTTAAAACTGGGTTCAAGAACCTGCTTCGTCTTGAGTTTGATATGCGCACCTTGATGACCATTGCCATTATTGGTGCTTCAATCATTGGAGAATGGGGAGAAGCTGCAGTCGTAGTTGTTTTATTTGCGATTAGTGAAGCACTCGAAGCTTATTCCATGGATAAAGCTCGCTCGTCTATTCGATCACTCATGGACATTGCTCCTAAAACCGCAACAATCAGACGCGGTCAGAATGAATTGACCGTAGACGTTGAAGACATACAAATTGGCGATATCATGCTTGTTAAACCAGGCGAGAAAATTGCTATGGATGGTATTGTAAAAGATGGTCGCTCCTCAGTTAATCAAGCCGCCATCACTGGAGAATCTGTCCCTGTTGAAAAGACAGAAGGTGACGAAGCTTTTGCAGGAACACTGAATACAGAAGGGTTCTTGGAAATTGAGGTTACCAAACATGTTGACGATACAACAATTGCGAAGATTATTCACCTTGTAGAAGAAGCTCAAGCTGAAAGAGCACCTTCTCAAAAGTTCGTGGATCAATTTGCAAAATACTATACACCAGCAATAATCGCTGTCGCTTTTCTTGTCGCTATATTACCTCCATTGATCGGTGGTGCTTCTTGGTCAACATGGGTGTACCAAGGATTAGCTGTTCTCGTTGTGGGATGTCCTTGTGCTCTCGTTATTTCAACCCCTGTCTCAATTGTAACTGCGATAGGAAACGCTGCTCGAAATGGCGTGCTTGTTAAAGGCGGAATCTATCTAGAACAAGTCGCAAAAGTTAAAGCCGTTGCGTTTGATAAAACCGGAACGCTAACAAAAGGAGTTCCAGAAGTTACGGACCTAAAGTTCGTTTCCGATGAAAACCGCTCGAAAATTTTAGCTCAAGTCGCGGGATTAGAAACGAAATCTCAGCATCCTCTAGCATCAGCCATTTTGAAGAGAACTCAAGAAGAAGAGATTGCTCCTATAGAGGTTGACGAGTTTCAATCGATTACAGGCAAAGGGATATCTGGAGAGTTCAATGGATCAACGTATTACGTAGGGTCTCTCGCACTATTTACTGAAGATCTTTCTATGGATGTTCCACAAAACATTCTTGAGCTTGTTGAATCGTTACAGAAACAAGGTAAGACCGTTATGATCGCGGGTACATCACATGAAATTGATGTGATTCTTGCAGTCCGTGATGAACTACGGGAACATGCAACGAATATTTTATCGACCATTCATGAACTAGGGATCAGAGAAACTGTAATGTTAACAGGTGATCATCACCTTACCGCAAAATCACTAGGTGAAGAGTCTGGTGTGAAAGAGGTCAAAGCAGAACTTCTTCCTCAGCAAAAGCTCGAATGGATTAAGCATTATGAGAAAAATGTTGGACCAGTTGCAATGGTCGGAGACGGTGTGAATGATGCCCCTGCTCTAGCAACATCAACTGTAGGTGTAGCTATGGGTGGAGCAGGAACCGATACAGCTCTGGAAACAGCTGATATTGCACTAATGGCCGATGATCTCGATAAGCTGCCATTTACCATTCGCCTCAGCCGCAAAGCATTACGAGTGATTAAACAAAACATTAGCTTTGCCCTTATAGTTAAGCTACTAGCGTTGTTACTTGTAATCCCTGGCTGGCTAACATTATGGATCGCTATATTTGCAGACATGGGCGCGACATTACTTGTAACGTTGAATGGACTAAGGCTGTTAAGAACCAAATAAAAAAAGCTTGAGGCTCCTAAGAAGTGCCTCAAGCTTTTTTATTTGGATTTATTTTGTTGCTCCCTCGCCAACTTTAGCATATAGGGTTCAACCTTAAATACCTTGAGAACTATAAATAATATCATGTAGAAAAATAAGCTGACAGGGCCACCGCCTCTAACAGTATCCGCCTCAAGCCATTTGTTATAATAGATTACAGGAACATTTTCTAGTATTTGTATAAATACTCCTGTGATCCCCATCGGTAGCAGTGCTAATCCTACTCCTTTAATCATTGGATCTACTCCTAGAAATACCGAAATGTACACCAATAATCCTATCCAAAAGATAATTAATCGCTGCCCCCATATGATGGATTCACTTGTAAGGATCATAGACGAAACTAACCCTATTAATATAAAAACAAAATTAAGGAGATAAAACTTTTGACTGTCTCTTAGTTTATAAATGAAGTTCTTTATGATCATGTCTTACACCCTATTCATTATCTGTTAAGTAGAGTTTATCAAAAAGAATGCTCCCCCTAATGTAGTAAATGTTTCCATATCTAATTATTCACACGCTCTAAATCGATCTGATAAAATGCTAAGTCCAACCACCGATCAAATTTATAACCCGCTTTCTGAATAGTCCCACTATATGTAAACCCTACTTTTTCATGCAAGGATATACTTCCTTTGTTCGTACCATCAATCCCTGCAACCATGGTAATATAGCCATCCTGTTTAGCGGCTTTTATGATCTCTTTTAGTAACGTGCCACCGATACCTTTACCACCATGTTTAGGGTTCACATATACAGAATGCTCAACAGTATATTGATAGGCAGGCCAATCCCTGAAGGCACCATATGTAGCAAATCCACAAACTTCTCCATCTTCTTCATAAACCATAATGGGTACGCTAGCTTTTTGTTTCTTTTCAAACCACTGAACACGGTTTTCGTAAGAATAGGGTTCATAATCATATACAGCCGTAGTGTTTACAACCGCATCGTTATAGATGAATAAAATATCTTTTATATCGTCTTTATTTGCTATTCGAATCATGAAGGACGCTCCTTTTATGTTAATGAATCTATGTTAATCATATTAGGTGGTCATATCAAGTTTTAATTCTTCATTTGATTCTATAGACAGAATCGCCCATTCTTCTTTTTCTTATTGTAGCTCCATTTTGAATTATGTATAAGCTCGTACGTTTATTATTTAAGGGATTAAACCACCTCTCAAAACGAATATCAAAAAATTAAAAAACGGCAAGTCACCAGGACTCTACCGTTCACGTTGCACATAAATAGGTTTTTCTAACGATGTAATATCCTCGTCGATATTCATCATCTTTTCATCAATCATTTTCTTCGCATCTCGCACGCCTTGATTGTATATGTAAGGACCAATCTCTTTTACAAAATAATGATAAAACTGTTCAGCTCCGATCATCCCAAGCTCTTCACCACGTTCCATTTCAAAATAAGCTTGAATCTGAGCGATAATTTGATCTTTGTCATCTTTGGAAATTTTAATATCCATACTCGTCCCTCCTTGCTTATACTGTAACATAGTCAACAAAGTATAATCCCACTCGCAAACTTTTATTCTAAAGGTCTCTATTAAGGAGCACTTCCCACCACACAGGTTGTTTTGTTTGGCTTACCGGGACGATGGTGTACACGTACATATTCAAAGCCTGCTTGTTCTAAGAAGGAGCGTATTTGATCACCTGCTAATTCAGCCGTTTGATCAGAAGCTCCTTTTTCATGAGGTTGAAGCGTAATCGCAATTCGGCCGGCTTTTCTCATACGAGTTTTAAGGTTATTGAGTGTCCTAACAGGGTCTTCCCAATACGTGATGTTGTTAATGGTTATAACTTTATCTATTGGTTTTGAAACGACATCCACTTCTCCTGCTTTAGCTTCTTTCAATTCCACCCTACCTTCATCTACCCACTTTTGATTACGCCGAGTTGCTTCTTCTACCATCGTGCCAGATGGATCTAACCCCGTTACGTGAATATCTCTATATGTTTTACAGAGGCTTCGAATACAATAACCGGGGCCAAATCCAATCTCTAATACATGTTCATCAGATTGAATATCTAAAAAAGATAACGTCCACTTACTAATCGCTGCATTTTCTCTATACATGATGAAGCCAACGATTCTACCAATTAAACCCTTTGGCTTAGAAAACTGTGAAAAAAGTAGTCCCATTATTGTTTAGCTCCTTTATCAAATCTGTATCTTTTTTTTCCCGATTTTCAAAAGATCAAGCATAATGAGGAATTTTCTTTCATGAAATAAGTAGTAGCGACTAATTCATGAAAGGTGGAATCAATATGTACTATCCGCCCTATCCTTCTCCTGCACCCAAACCTGTAAGGAACCAACAGGATAATGGGAAAAAACGTTTGATGACAGTTACTGGAGTCGGTTCTGTATCTACTCAACCGAATGTAGCTAAAATTAACCTTGGTGTCGAAACCCAAGACGAGGAATTAACAAAAGCCCAGCAAGATAACGCACAGACTTTAAATAAAGTGATTGATTCTCTTGTACAAATGGGGATTCCTCGTGAGGATATTCAAACTGTAGATTATTTTATTTACCCCCAATATGATTATGTAGATGGAAAACAAGAATTTAGAGGTTATCAGGTAACGCATACGCTTCAGGTGACGATAAAGGATCTAAGCCAAACGGGTAAAGTAATCGACACAGCTGTTCAAAATGGGGCGAATCGCGTGTCGAATATTGAGTTTACAATTGACAACCCTCAACAATATTACAAGCGAGCACTAAATCGAGCTTTAGAGAATGCAGTATCAAAAGCACAAACCATAGCGAATCAAATGAATTTAAACCTAGATCCAACACCAACACAAATTGTCGAAGAGCTCCCTCAAGGAACCGTAACTCCTCAGACATTTAAACAGGCTGAAGCTGTAAGTTCAGCATCCACTCAAGTCGAACCAGGCCAAATCGAGATTACTGCAAGAATTGAAACGAAATTCCAATATACTTCGGCAAACGGTTAAAAAAAATCATTGAGTTTACTTTTTAAAGTAATTTATTAGTGGCATGACAGAAGGTCAGTTAAGTGGCCAGCCAAACCTGCGGGTAGATTCGACAAAACGTTACACAATCTACTATACTATGGAGAGTTTGATGAAGGAGGATTCCTTATGCAAAAAGGTGAATTATTAGCCGCGGTGCTAAGAACCTTTGCGATCTCCATTGGGTTTGCCTTGATTGGATTATTCGCTGGCCAATGGGTTCCACCGGCTCTCTTTTTACCGCTCATTATATTAGAATTCATACTACTTATTGTCGTATTCTTTGTACGTAAAGCCAAAAAGATCAGCTACTCATTCCTATTCTTTTTCACCTTTATATCAGGCTTAACGCTATTTCCTGTTATGTCCTACTACGTCAGTTCAATTGGAGCATATACTGTACTCGTTGTGTTCGGCGTAACGGCTGTTATTTTCACAGTACTCTCCATTTATGCTTGGAAGACTAAACGTGACTTAAGCTTTATGGGCGGGATGCTCATGAGTGCACTTCTAGCGCTTATCCTCGTTTGGATCATCCATATGATCTTTAACTTGGGTGGAATGGCTATTCTAGTCATCACGATCATTAGCATTCTGATATTCTCAGGCTTTATTATCTATGACATTAACAAAATTAAACACGGTTATCATGATGAGAAAGATATTCCCTTACTTGCGTTAAATCTCTATCTAGACTTTCTTAATCTATTCTTGGATTTGCTACGCCTTGTAAAAATTCTATCTGATGATTAAAAAATGCGTGCCCCCTTCATGGAGGCACGCATTTTTAATTTATCCAAATGGATGATATAGCAAAACAAAAGCACCTACCTGTGGCAGATGCTTTTTCATGATTTTATAGAGATTTTGTTAAGAATTCTTGTACTTCATCAGGTGTCTTCGCATTTGCACTGTGTAAGTGAGCGATCTTTGCACCGTTTTGGAAGATTAGAATGCTCGGAATTCCCATTACATCATACTCTTGTGCAATTTCAGGAAGTTCATCACGGTTAATTTCGAACCACTGATAGCCACTGTACTCTTCTAAGATATCTCCGATGAACATATCCATACGCTTACAGTCCGGGCACCAGTTTGCTGAGAATTTTATCATAACAGGCTTTTCGCTGTTAATTGTGTTTTGAAACGTTGCTGTTTCATGAATCATTTCCATGGTCATAGCCTCCTATAAAGTCTTACCTACTATATTTAAACATATCATAACATGGAACGAAAACACATTGTGTAAGTTGGATTACATTATAAATTACTTTAGTATTTGTATAATAAAATTATTAGGAGGGCTATATATGAAAAAACAACCTTTTTTAATTCTATTCATCCTGTTGTTAACGGCATGCGGTCAAACTAATAATCCAACCACTCAATCGATTGATTTTCAAAATACATCTTGGTCAGACATCACTCAAAAAGCAGACGCCACCACTGTACACATTCATATGTGGGGCGGAGATGAAGGCATTAACCGCTATATAGATGAATGGGTCGCTCCTAAACTTAAAGAACAATACAACATTACATTAAAGAGAACGCCAATGGACACGCAAAACATATTACAAAAGCTCCACTCAGAAAAAAGAGCCGGTAAAAAGAAAGGAACCATTGATGTGATTTGGATCAATGGTGAGAATTTTAAAAACGCTAAGAATAGCGATTTACTTTATGGTCCGTTTCGAAACCAGCTCCCCAATTTCAAAAAATACTACGACCAGGAAAGCTTAGCTTTTCAATATGACTTCGGAACAGCTGTGGATGGTTATGAAGCACCTTGGGGTAAAGTACAGTTCGTTTTTCAATACGATAGCAATAAAATCGAAGAGCCTCCTAAATCATTTGAAGAACTAAAAGTCTGGGTGAAAGACAATCCTGGCAAGTTCACTTATCCAAACCCAGATGATTTTTCAGGCAACGCTTTTTTAAGGCATTTACTCTATCAATCGGCTGACAGTCCTGAATCCATTATCGAAGAACCCTTTTCAAAGCAACATGCCACAAAGCATTCTGAACAAATGTGGTCTTATTTAAACGAAATCCAACCTCATTTATGGCGCGAGGGAAAGCATTACCCATCCACGTTATCCCAACTCGATCGGTTATATAGAAATGGAGACGTATGGATGACCATGGGTTATAACGAAGCCAGGGCTGAACACATGATTGAAGATGGCGTTTTTCCTGAGTCAACTCGCTCTTTTGTCATGGAGTCGGGATCAATTGGAAATACGCACTTCCTTGCGATTCCATACAACAGCCCAAACAAGGAAGGTGCCATAACAGCCATCAACTTTTTATTATCACCAAATGCACAACTGAAAAAGCTCAAACCCACTTATTGGGGGGACAATACGCCAATAAGTATTGATAAATTATCAGCCGAGGATCGGGAAAAATTCCAATCTCTTGATCGTGGTAAGACTGTCTTACCAGCTAAAAAGTTAGAGGAGAGCTTTTTACCTGAGGCTGATTCCACCTATGTAGAGTGGTTAAAGGAGAATTGGAAGAATGAAGTCATCCGGAAAGACTAAGATCTGGCTCCTCTTACTCCCGGTATTACTATTTTTATTATTACCTGCTTACGGGCTATTTTCAGCTCTATGGAGTAGCTTAGTACATCAGGGGAGTCTATCGCTTCAAACTTATGAGGAGTTATTTCAAAAGGAGGCATTTTGGTACTCCTTATTTTACAGCCTTCGTATCACCTTGATTGCTACTGGATGTTCATTAGTGATTGGCCTTTTACTAACACGAGCTTTTTATCCTCTAATTAATCGAATGTCTGGGAAGCTAAGTGTATGGATTCCGATGCTATTCCCTCACTTTGTATGGGGGTATATCGTTTTATTACTCTTTGAACAGAGCGGCTTGTTTTCTTATATGTTCTATCACCTTGGAGTCATCGAAAGTCGTGAGTCCTTCCCTATCCTAACCAATGATCAAAATGGGATTGGGATGATCCTCACTTATGTAGGTAAAGAAGTTCCTTTCGTAATCTTGATGCTGTTACCTGTCTATGTACAACAAAATCACGAGTATAAAGACTTGGTTCGAACACTTGGGGGAGGTCGTTGGGCAGCGTTTAAAGATGCAGAGTGGCCATGGGTCTCTCCTATTTTGCTTGAATCAGGAATCATTCTATTTGCTTTTATTTTAAGCGCTTATGAAGTGCCTTATTTACTAGGGTCTACATTTCCTGAAATGATTTCAATCTTAACATACGATTGGTTTTACGCTGGAGATTGGAGTGAGCGTCCTCTGGCTTTTGCAGCGATGATTTCTACAAGCATACTGATTGGTATTGTGTCTTGGGGTCTATACGCGATAACGAATCGCAAGCGTTGGTTATTTACGAAAGGAAACAGATAACATGATGAAAGCACCAAGAAATAAAAAGATTCAATTCTGGTTATATACAACAACTTTGTTTCTCTTTCCTGTGCTTTTCTTATTATTCAAAAGCTTTACCTTACCAACTCGGTATGAAGCTCATGTTCACACCCATTTCACATTACAAGGGTGGGGAACTCTTTTCTCAGAGAACCAACTCATACATGCTACCTTGGTATCACTTGGGATTGGAGCAATCGTTGTATTACTAAATTTAATCATAGGTCTGACAGCTGGGTATGCACTAGCGATGTATGACTTTAAAGGGAAATCATTCTTAGAAGCTGTCATCCTTTTCCCTATTATTATCCCATTACTTGCTATTACAATTGGCGTCCACATTGCGATGATACGTCTAGATATGACTAATACTTGGATAGGTGTGGTCTTGATTCACTTAGTTCCTACCATACCTTACTCTGTAAAAATCTTGCGCAATGGTTATACATCTTTAGGTGCTTCTATGTTAGAACAATCTCGCATTTTAGGTCCTAATCCATGGCAAAGATTTTTATCGATTGACGTTCCTTTATTAAAACCAGCCATAAGGAGCACAATCTTTCTAACATTTGTCATCAGCCTGAGTCAGTATGTGATAACTGCAATCATCGGGGGAGGAAATGTAGTTACCTTGGCTCTTGTATATTTTCCATTTTTAAACTCAGCGAATAGTACTGTGCTAGCAGCGTTCTCGATATGGTTCGCTTTGCTTCCCCTTCTATTTTATATCATGGTTGAGTTATTGTTCCTCTTATTACCGTATCAAAACCCTTGGAGGATTCGCACATGACATCACCTTATATCCAACTACAGCAAGCAACGAAATCCTTTCAAACAAATACAGTTTTCGAACAATTGGATCTCTCTCTAGATAAGGGAGAAATCATGAGTATTGTTGGACCTTCAGGCAGTGGTAAAACCACTTTATTACGCTGCTTAGCTGGACTTGAACCTTTTACACAAGGCCGTTTTCTCATTAATAAGGAAAACGTAACGAACATGGATGCTAACAAGCGTCCTGTAAGCTTAGTTTTTCAACAGCCTTTGCTATTCCCTCACATGACGATTTTGGAAAATGTCGCATATGGACTAACGTTCCAAAAACGTTATAAGAATGAGCGAACAGAACGGGCACAATCTCTTTTACAACATGTAGGATTAAATGGGTATGAACGAGCTTTTCCTCATGAACTCTCTGGAGGTCAGCAGCAACGGGTATCATTAGCTCGTTCGCTAGCTATTCAACCCGAACTTCTTTTACTCGATGAACCGTTTAGCAGTCTTGATGAGCAGTTAAGAGACGAGATGAGAACTTGGGTAAGAGATTTGCTTAAAGATCAGAACATCACGGCTCTATTTATCACGCATGATCGTGAGGAAGCAATGTATATGGGGGATCGAGTAGGCGTCTTCCATGAAGGATTTTTCCAACAAATAGGTGAGCCAAAAGATGTTTATCAGACTCCTGCTAACTCATTTGTTGCTGAATTCTTTGGAGATCATTTGGTTATAGATGAAGATTATTACGCTCCCCTTCATTCACTATTTGTCACAACCAATGAACCCCGAACTGAGCAATATTGTTGGGAAGGCATAGTTAAAAACGGAATCTTTTACCACGGGAATCGCTTTTATCAAATTAGGATCCCTTCTTTACAAAAAAATGTAACACTCTCGAGCGGATTAGAGCTTTCGATTGGAACGAATGTATTTGTAACAGCAGACCAAGAGCGTGTCCAATCGTTTATGAATTCCAAATCAAAGGAATGATTGTATGAAACAACTAAGAAACTGGATCAAACCGATTATCTTTTTGCTTATATTTTTAATCCTAGCCTATATTGTGCGGTTTGAATTCAATATCACAGCAACAAATATTAAAAACTTCATCTTATCTTTTGGTTGGTGGTCGCCATTTATCTTTTTTATCATATACGCCATTGGACCCTTTGTCTTTTTCCCGACATCCATTCTTTCTCTTGCTGCCGGGATTGCCTATGGGGTATTCCCTGGATTCTTTTATATACTGATTGGCGCAACGGGTGCGGCAGCAACAGGATATGTGATGGCTCGTTATTTTGGCGATTCCATATTAAAATTTCACAATTTCAAGTGGTCTGATCAAGTGTATGAAAAGGTACAAGAACGAGGTTTTCTATATGTCCTTATCTTACGCTTAATTCCTTTAATAGGATTCGACGTTTTAAGCTACATTTCTGGAATTGCACGAGTTAAATTTCGTTCTTATATGATGGCCACAATCGGAATTATTCCTGGTACGTTCGCCTATAGTTTCCTTGGTTCTAGCATTGAATCAGGGAATACGAGCATGATAATAGTAGCCCTCATTATATTTGTTGTTCTTTTAGGCTTAACCTACTTATTAAGAAATCAAGTTAAAAAATGGCTTGGTCTTACGGAATAAATGAAGGAGTCGATACCATGCTAGATACTCACGCAAGAAAATTTGTACAACCTTCTATAGAAAAAACAGGGAAATGGCTGGTAGATAAAGGTCTGACTCCGAACCAAGTCACATTTATAGCATTTTTGGTCGGAATATCAGCTGGTGGCTTCTATATTTTAGGATCACCTCTTATAGCTGTTATCGTCCTATGGTTCTCTGGGTTCCTCGATGCAGTGGATGGTACGATGGCTCGTCTTACCAAACCATCCTCTTTTGGGACAGTAATGGATATTACGTTTGACCGTGTGGTCGAAATTACTATTATTTTAGCTATTGCATTTGTTCACCCTGATCTGATGTGGTCTTTATTACTACTAAGCGTTTCCATCATTTTTTCTATGACTATATTTCTTACAGTAGGAGCTGTTTCTGAAAAGCAAGGCATCAAGTCATTCTATTACCAAGCAGGATTAGCAGAGCGTTCAGAAGGATTTATCCTTTTTAGCATTATGATGTTATTCCCATCTATTCTATTATGGTCCACGTTAGCCTTTTTAGCTGTTGAGATATTCACAGGCTTACAACGCTTCTTTGAAGCCAAACGAATTTTATCTTAGAGAGGAGATGATCCAATGAAAAAATATGACCTAATTATTGTCGGTGGTGGTGCTGGTGGTTTAACCGTTGCGGCTGGTGCTGCTTCTCTTGGAGCGAAAACAGCTCTTATTGATAAGCGCGAAGACCTTGGAGGGGATTGTCTACATTACGGTTGTGTTCCATCAAAAGCACTCATTGAAGTAGCAAATGAAGTTTACCACGCAAGGAATGTAAGTGCGTATGGAGTTCATGCTTCAGGAGATGTTGATATGAAGGCTATTAACGATCGAATTAAACAATCAATCTCCCATATTCAAGAGCACGATAGTATCGACCGTTTTAAAGAGCTTGGAATTGATGTCTATATTGGTGATGCCTCCTTTCATAATGAACATGAAGTCGATGTTGAAGGCAACACACGTGTGTATGGCAAACGAATTGTAATCTCTACGGGGTCGAGTCCAAACATTCCACCAATTGAAGGATTAGATCAGACTGGCTACCTTACGAATGAAACAGTTTTCGATTTGAATGAACTTCCAAAGAAACTCGTATTTATTGGTGGCGGTCCTATTGGCTTGGAGATTGCTCAAGCATTTTCAAGACTCGGTTCTGAAGTTACGGTCTTAGAAGCTGGTCCATCTGTACTTGGCAAAGAAGATTACGACATTCAAAAAAAAGCTCAAGAGATTCTTGAGCAAGAAATAAACATTGTCACTCATGCAAAAGTAGAGAAAACTTCACGGGAAAACGGGCAAACTCATGTACACTATTCCGTGGGAAATCATACACATGTAATCGAAACGGACAAAGTCTTTTTAGCCACTGGACGTAAACCAAACACGGACTCTCTCCAGTTAGACCAAGCAGGTGTGAAATTAGATGAGCGAGGATTCGTGAAGGTTGATGGTACGATGCGTACATCTGTAAGTCACATTTTTGCAGTCGGTGATGTGAACGGTTCTTATCCTTTCACCCACGTCGCAGGTCACGAAGGCAAGACTGTCGTACAAAATGCTGTGTTTGGTCTGCGCCGAAGTGTATCCTATGAAAATATTCCATGGAATACTTACCTTACTCCTGAGGTATTCCACTTCGGATTGACTCAAGAAGAAGCACAAAAAGAGCACGGCGATGTGATGATCTATCAAACGAACTTAGATGAAGTAGACCGTTACGTGGCAGATCATGCCTCGGAGGGTTTCTTGAAAATCATCACTTCTACTAAAGGTCAGATTGTAGGTGCTCATGCGATTGGTAAAGGTGTTGGGGACTGGATGCAAGTTCTCATTCTAGCCGTGGAAAAAGGCATGAAAATCGGAGATCTTTCTAATATGATTTATCCTTACCCAAACCACACAGCAGCAATTGAACAAGCAAGTAATCAGTACTGGCGAAACAAATTATTCTCTGGTGTTGTTCCAAAGCTGACCCAAACATTCATACGTTGGTTTAGATAGTGATTGGATGTGTAAGGACCTCTTCCTTACACATCCAAAAGTTCTTTAACTTTTTCAGCATGAACAGAAAACCAGATGCCTTTTTTGATATAGCCCTCTTTTTTAAGCTGACTAATAATTGCACTGGTGGTCTCTCTAGTTGAACCGATCATATTGGCTAAATCCTGGTGAGTGAGGCGCATCTCGATCGTTTGCCAGTGATTTTTGCGACGACCTGTTTTCTCACTTAACATAAGGAGTAGATATAATAAGCGGTTTTTCACGTCACTCAAGGCAATCTTTTCACTAATGCTGTAAACTTCTTTTAAACGTGTGGATAAGATATCAATAAGCTTTAAAGCGATTTTGGGGTTTTTTTCAATAAAATGCTCAAAATCCTCATGACTTAATATACACACATATGTATCTACCATAGCTTCAGCATAAATTTGATCATCGGTTAAGGATACGGTAGAGGTTTCACCAAAGATATTTCCATCCACCAAAATATCGACGGTAAATTGTCTTCCTTCACTGTTCATTCGGTATAGGCGAACTTGCCCTTGCTTCAACAAAAACAGTGCTTGAATTGGGTTTTCAGGAGACAATATCGTAGTCCCTTTTTTGAGTGGTTTCATTTCACTCATTTCGTCAATTACCATTAACTCTTCTTTTGGGAGCTCATCAAATAAACTTATTTGAGAGAGCATTAACAATTTATCCACTAGTTTCACCTCTTAGAATATCGACATCAAAGAAAAGGAGGTTCTCAATTGAAAAAGCTTTATACCATGGATGGGTGCATGAAATGTTTTAAGGCTAAAAAGCAGCTTGAGAGCCAGAACATTGAATTTCGAGAAATAAATATTTTACAAACTCCGCAAGCACCTAACCAGCTGAAAGACTTAATCGGGGAAGTTTATGTACCCGTTCTTGTCACCAATAATAAAGTTATAAAAGGGTTAGATATTATAGAGTACCTAGAGCATGATCACCTATAACTAGTTATAATATGCACTACGTTTATCTTATCTTTAGAGTTTAAACAATGGGGAAGAAAAATGAATGATTCTGATCAACATAATGATATTTTAACGGCAAAAGATACAATGGAAAAGTAAAAGGGCATTATTAATGGCTGATTACATAGTAAACCAGACGAATAAGCTAACGAAGGCGTTTACAACCATGAGTAGTAATGTTGACATAGCTTCCAAAAAATCAACCGAAGGAAAAACATCGTACAATCCACTTGTGAACGAAATGTAAGTAATCCAAGACTTCTCTTCCGTATTATTAGAAAAAGCACAAGTATTATCCTCATTTTCCAAATCATTAATTGAAATTATATCGAACTTACAACAAATCTCTGCCCAACCGCATTAACTTGCTTTAAAACGCTAAATCCTCTTCCCTTTTCTTCCATATAAAACAATCAATAAACAAAAATAACCAAAAACAATCAAGATTATCATCCTAATGTATGTAATGTGCTTTTTCATGTTATTAATTCTATATAAAAAGGAATTATAGTGATGTAAGGAAGATTACGCTAATATGTAATATAAATTACATCATTTAATAAGTATCCTTACTAAAATATAATTGAAATCAATTAAAGGAGGCATTTCATTATGGCTGAAGAAACATTTCAAATCACTTCTAAATCAGAAGGTATGAAATCAAACATTGAAGCAGGTAAGCACTCAATCACTGTAGACGAGCCGGCATCAATGGGAGGTACTGATCAAGGCGCGGATCCATTATCAACTCTGTTAGGATCATTAGCTGGTTGTGAAACCGTTATTGCAAATATGGTTGCAAAAGAAATAGATTTTGACTTACAAGATATTTCATTCGATATCAAAGGTTCTCTTGACCCACGTGGTCTTATGGGAACAGAAGGTGTTCGTCCTTACTTTCAAACCGTTGAAATACACGCAAAAGTAAACACAAGTGAATCTCAAGAACGTGTTCAAGAACTTCAACGCATCACCGATGAACGCTGCCCTGTTTACACGACACTTGCTGCAGCAGATGTTAAATTAACAGCGAACTGGGAAAAAGCATAGTTATTCATTTAAAAGCTGTCTCTTAAAAAAGAGACAGCTTTTTTTTTGTTTTCTTACTTATCAAGATACCCCGCCCATTTTTGATATATATGCTGAATCGCCCAACCATAACAAGGACATCTACATACATTATAAGTGAAGTCAAAGAAAAGGAGGGGTTTAGATGAGTCAAGGTTACGGTGGCGGATTCGCCCTAATTGTTGTGTTGTTCATTTTGCTAATTATCGTAGGAGCATCTATGTTCGGTGGAGGATACGGAGGATACTAAGTCACCCCACTCACTTATCGATCGGTTTCATGTAGCAAGAGCTACCCTGATATAAAAGATTTCTTTTGAAAGGGGGGAAATGAGTATGTACGGATATGGTGGATACGGATGCTGCTATGGCGGAGGCTATGGTGGCGGTTATGGAAGCTTTGTGCTAATCGTTGTACTCTTCATCTTGCTAATCATCGTTGGCGCAACAGCTTTCCGTTTCTAATTTAATCTTAATAAAAACCAGTACTCAAATGAGTACTGGTTTTTATGTGTGTTCAACTTGTCCTAATAAATAGGCTGCAAATAATCCGCCTACAAAAGCTATAAAACTAAGAAGCATCAATGATGGTATCCCTGGATAGAGTACAATTATAGAGCCAAATACAAGTCCAATAATAATCGCATACGTGTGTGATGGGTACTTATTAAACACCCATTGAATGGCCTTACTCGTAATCATTAATCCAACTAAGACACCTAATCCAAAAACAAAAACACGACCAATTTGTAGTTCCTTTACGGCTTGAATAACCGTTGGATACACACCAACAAGCAATAGGAGTAAAGAACCACTAATACCCGGAAGGATCATGGCCATACTTGCTAGCCATCCTGATAAGAATAGCAACACCATTTGTAAGGTAGAAAGGGATGAGCCCCAAGCTTCTGGATCCCCTTGATTGAACACAGCCAATGAAGCTACTAAAGCACCGCTCACCACCATATATCCATAATGATGACCTTTAAAGTTCTCTTTATAGCCTGCTTGCTTAAACAGAAATGGAATGACTCCAATAATTAATCCAAGAAAGAAAAATAATGTAGGCGTTTTATAATGGTTAAGTAGCCAATGAATCCCTTGACTTAACAGCAGAATAGCTGCTCCTATCCCTATAATTAAGGGGATGAAAAAACCAATGTGTTTTTTCCACTCTCGACTAAAAACCCCATTTACTGCTTCAATTAGTCGATCATAAATACCTAAAATAACCGCGATTGTTCCCCCGCTTACACCAGGAACCAAGTCACTTGTTCCCATCAGCATACCACGGTATATATTTTTCCACTCCATTTTATAAGCTCTCCTTATTCACTCGGCCTCTCTCCGTATGATTCGTAAGAGGAATTTGGTCTGGATCCTTGCCGCAAACCTCAGCAATCTGATCTGCCATACGTTTGATTAATTCATAATCATAGGAATAATACCGTTCATCTTCAATGGCCTTAATCATATATATAGTAAAATCCCAAATGACTTCTCGCACTTTCTCATCATTAACTTTAGCAATTTTATAAAGGGCCTCTAAGACACCATTCATTACGGAAACATCATTTTTTCCGTATAGTCGAATTTGGTAAAAGCTTTTATAAAGATATTCAAAATATTGTTTCGGTTCTAAAATAACACGAAGCTCATCCTCTTGGTCTGAATAATAGCGATAGGCTTTATATTCTCGTCCTAACTCAGCAAGTAATGAACCAATACGGTTAATACAATTAATCGCAGTGTGAGGATCATTAATCCCTGGTGAAATCGCTCTTAATGCTATTTCAACTAACTTTTGAATAGCAAATTCAATATCCTGAAGGTTCGTTCGTTCTTTACCAACCATAATATAATTCAGACATGTGCTTTCATTAATCTCATCTCTATCCTCATCTATATAGTATGAGAATAGAGGTGTACCAGCTTCTACGTAGTCCCCAACCTGAAAGTGAATATCAATAACCACGTCTTTGTCCATCGCCCATTGGATCAATGGCTTAAATTGAACATGTTGAATATAACCGGATTGTTGAACTTTAACAATTTGACGTTCTTTGTTCTTAATCCTATCTACCTCGTTTTCATCCCACTGTTCATAAACACCATAAGATTTCTCAGAGAATTTCTTCCCTATAACTCTGTAGGTTTCATCTTGTATTTTTCCTATTAAGTTATTCACTTGTACCCAACGAGATGAGTGATGAATAAATACAACGAAAAAACCGAGCGTTATGATGGCCACGATCACTGTGAAAAAAGGGCTTACTAGAACTTTTGTCTTGCTTTCTGTTAATAGAATAAGATTAAGTAGTGCAAAAATAAACCCAAACACATACACACCCAAGACATTTTGAGTCACTTGGTCTGTCATGAAATCTTGTAGTGTTCTTGGTGAAAATTGCTGTGAATAGGTTGTTAACACAACCATAATAGATGAAAAACTAATCGTTGTCATCGTTAAAATGGATGTGATCAATGCAGAATAAAGTGACGTAGCTGTACTTCGAGTTGATAAAAACAAATCGGGTATGTAACGTGACACGTGCTGAATATAATATACGTCAATCATCGTCGAAATTGCGACGGCTATTATGGAAAATATACTATAAATACTTGGCATAAACCAATAGCTATCTCTTATTCGTATCCACAATAAAGAATCTTTCCAAGAAAATTTCATCGGGCTTTCCCCTTTTTTTATAGGCTCCTTCTCAGTTTCCCCCTTCATTTCACTCCTAAACGAGACATAGGTACAATAATTTTTGTAATATTAACCAAAGGAGAAAAGCGCAAGCGCCCGTTTAGCAAAGAATGGACTACTGCTTTACCAATAAAAAGATGCCTGCTTCCGCAGACATCTTTACTAAATTATCCTAATGCTACATCTAATGTCATCATAACAGCAAAACCGATCATCAAGCTGATAGAAGCTAGTTCGGCATTCCCTTTCTCTTGTGAACCAGGAATGATCTCTTTGGCTACTACAAAAATCATAGCGCCTGCAGCAAATGCAAGTGCATAAGGCAGAATTGGTTTAATCAAAATAACAGCTAATGCACCTATCACTGCTGATATTGGTTCAACCATTCCGGAGAATTGACCGAAGAAAAAGCTCTTCCCTTTTGACATTCCGTCACGGTGTAACGGCATTGAAACAGCCATTCCTTCAGGGAAGTTTTGGATACCAATACCCAGAGCTAAGGCAACTGCACTAGCTAATGCCGCTTCAGTAGCTCCTGATGCTAGTGCACCAAATGCAACACCAATTGCAAGACCTTCCGGGATATTGTGTAACGTTATAGAAAAGATAAGCAGCGTTGTTCTGCGCTTTGCCTTGTTATCTTTAATATCATTCATATACTGGCTATTATTTAATAAAGGCGCAAGACGGTCAACAAGCATCAAGAATGCGCCACCTAGTAAAAAACCTACAGTAGCAGGAAGCCAAGAAGGTCCTGAGCGTTCTCCAGCCATTTCAATTGCTGGTGCAAGCAGAGACCAATAGCTGGCAGCTATCATAACACCACCGGCAAAAGCGAGCGTGCTATCCATAAATTTTTGATTCGTTCCTTTAGTTATAAAAACAAGCGCAGCCCCAAGTGCTGTCATCCCCCATGTAAACAGGGTCCCAATCAGAGCTTGCATAACTGGATCTAATGATGTAAACATATCATACATGTTGCTCACCTCAATTTATTTAAAGTATTTATTATATTTTTGCGTGTGTGCAATTTTTCTTGCTTAAGGCATTTTATATGTATATAGCCAAGTTCGTCAAACGATGGAATTAAGTTCATCGTCTCCTTGATTTCAAGAAATATGTATAGAGGTTATCATTCCAACAAAAGGGTAAATCCTATAGAAATAAGCTCAGATGTACAGCTCTGAGCTTATCGTGTTAAAAGTTATCCTTCTAATTCTGTTTTATATAATTCAAAATCAGCAAATTTATAATGATCTACCTCTCCAGTCTTCTCCGATCGTATTTCAAATATATATTGATCATCCACCTTCTTAAGCTCTATCGTTTGATGACTCTTAGCACCTACCGCTTTTAGCACGTTTATTTTTCCCATCTGATTATTGTCTGTTACGTAAATGAAAACCTGTGATTCATGAATAGACACCATTTCTGAATTAGAATCGCCGTCTAAGTCTACTTCTTGATAATAAGGTATTGCGGCTATGTGTTCAAAGTTGTTTGCATTTTGGTCATCAGGCTTAAATCTGATAATATGCTTAATCGGTATTTCTTCCCCTTCTTGGACCTCTGTACCCAGAATCACAATTTCGTTGTTCTCATTACCCGTAATTGGTTCTGTTGATATGTTAGCATTTTTAAATTTCGTTTCTTGAAGAGAGAACCACCGATCTCTATACCTTAAAAAAACGTGTTCTACGCCATTAGCGTTATAAAGAGAAACTATTATCTTTTTATCATTTCCTAAGACAACCTCTTTTGATGTTTCTTCATCCCACAAGGAATAAGGCTCTTCTTTTACTAAATGCCTCCCAAAATAAATCGGGGTACTAAAAGCCATTAAATTGATTGGAATGTTTCGATCTCTTTTCCACTCTCCATTGACTTCATTAAAAAGCATTGTACTTTTTCCATTAGCCATGTAAGAACGATAAGTCGCTTCTATTGAAGAACGATCTCTCCAAGATTTCACTTCAATGTACTGAGCAAACTCTTCTGATTCAAATAATGTTTGAATACGGAATTTTTGGTTTCCTGATGAATCAAACATTCTATCAGGAGACAATCCATAGACTTTAAGTGCATTGTAGCTAATCGTACCTGATTCCTTCTCCTCTCGTATCCCTTCAACATAAGCAATACGGTTACCACCTGGTGACCATTTTGGCTCGTGGGTAGCAGGGAATTGTTTCGTTCGAATTTCTTCTTCTGCATCGACTACAGTCCATAAAAACTTGTTATCTCCACCGTAACTGTATAACTCTATAAAGTGGGTACTATCTTCATTCCATTTAAACCCTTTTAACGTATGGACATTCTCCTCAAAGTCATTTTTAATAGCCTGTGGATCGGTTTTGCCCACTTCCCAAATGAAGGTCCTTTGATCAGGTGCATTAAATGTGCTTTCTGTGTACACAACATAGGACTCATCAGGAGACCAAGTAATGTTTTCAATTTGGACCTGTTGCTGAGTCCTAAGCTTTTGGTTAATATGCGCTTTGGTTCCTGGCTCAGCATCTTCCTCTGTCATCTCCTCCAAAGAGGTCCACTGATTGTTCTCTTTGGAGAGTAAAATCGGTCTTGAACGTTCCTCTTCTAACAAATCTTCCATCACTTTGATTTTATTCGTTTCCCATTTCTCAACGTAATATCTCACTAACTCTTTCCTTGCTGTATATAACGTTTCAGCTTCCATCTTTTCAAAATCATACATCACTATCCTTGAGAGTTCACGATCTGGGTGGTCCTCTCCAAATACAACCCGATTTCCATACTCTCCCCATAATGGGCTTCCTGTCCTATAAAAAGGGCTCATGCTTTGGACTTTCGCTTTTTCTAAGTTAATCATCCAGGACTTTTTTGGACTTATACCGCTAGAAGCATACATAGCATACCTTCCGTTTGGTGACCATGAGTATTCATGGTATATGCTTGGGGCTTGAAAAAGAGATTTCGTAGTATTGCTTTCCAAGTCACGAAACTTTACCATTAAAATTTCATTTTCTACTTCAACAAACAATACCTCCTTTTCATCCGGTGAAAAAGAATAGTCGGTAATATCTTCATTTTCTTCAACTTCTTTTATAAATGCTGCACGAAGACTTTGATCACCATTTTCACCAGTAAAATTCGCCTGACCCAAAGGCTGTCCTCCTGTAATGGCGAGTACAGAAAAAATCATAATCATTAGGGCTGCCACCCCAACTATCCCGGCAATCCAAGGCTTCCTTTTTCGTTTTTGAAAAGGCATCGCCTCTTTTCCGACTTCTTTTCGTAAGGTATGCTTCATTTCCTCTTTCTTATCTTCATCCAGCCTTTGATGTTGAGGAAATTCCTTCAGTTGCTTTCTAAGTTCATCTTCATGCATGCTTATTCAGCTCCTTTTGCAAGGCTTTGAGCGCTCGGTGATACGTCACGCGCACCTGGTTCTGAGTCCATTCCAAAATCTGAGCTGTCTCATCTATTGAAAAATCATTCATACATCTCAAAAGCAAAACATCCCGATAACTATCTTTAAGACGATTGATGGAGTGATAGATTGTACGTTTAGTCTCTTGAAGCTGATAAACTTCTTCGGGACGCTCACCGGAATCTATTTTATCCTCCATAATAGGCACCTCCTCTTCCCATTGGGTGCGTTTTTTCTTACGTGCTTCATCAATGGCTACATTTCTAGCAATGTGATAGAGCCAGGTTTTCGGTTTAGCTTTCTTTTCATAGGAATGAAAGTTACGAATTGCTCGGATGAACGTTTCTTGAACAATACCTTCTACTTCCGAGGAACGTGTGTAATATATAAGAAAGTTATATAGGCCATCACTGTATTTTTCGAACCATTCTTCGACTACGACGGTAGAATCCATCCCTAAATCCCCTTCTTCCTGTTTCTCTCCTTAATTAGACGAACTTTCTAGCTTCATATTACAGTAGATTTCAATTTTTTGAAAAAATAGTTAGTTTTTCTTTTTGAATTTTGTTTATCTTAGAAATTTAGTTATTCAGTTATATGGCAGTTATCTTGAATAAGCTGGTGCGGGTTGGTTCCGTTACGTTTTTGCAGTGCGGCAGGCTGTGGAACGGGTTGCTTTCCCCGGAAGACCGATCGAGCTTCCTCGTCACTTCACTCCTGCGGGATCTCGCTCGCCCTTTCTACCGGAGGAGTCAACCCGTTCCACAGCCCACCTTAGCCATAATGGTGACTAACGGAACCGCAGATATCGTAAGGTTTTCTAGTTTAGAATATGTGGTTACATCATATATGCTTCAAAGTGATCTAAAGCTCTATATAAAGGGTTTTAGTATCTGAGATCGCATTTTCCTTATGTAAGAGATTAAAAGATATCAGCCATGGGTCCGTTATCCTCCATAATTGCAAGGGGTGAAGGAAACGGCGAACTCCAGTGGTAGAAAGGGCGGCCGAGACCCCGCAGAGAACGGAGTGAACGAGGAGGCTCGGACGGTCTTCCACAGGAGTATCGCCGTTTCAATGAACCCCTTACTCTTTTTCCAGCAACGGACTCCTCTCACTTTATCTCAATTCCAAGTCTTCCAGATAAGGGGGCTTTAACGGAACTATATAACTCCCCTGAACATAATAAAAGGCCGAGCACAGCTCGACCTTCCTCAATCTTACTTGATCACCAGTTCACATTACATCAAAGTACTTTAATATCCCAAATTGATTTAAATAACTCTCTACCCAATCAATCTCTGAGCTCGATGCTAGCCCAATTCGAATTCCTAAACTTTTTGCTTCTTTCAAGTAATCTAACACACCATTACGAAAAAACTAGATCCTCTACAAAATCTCGGTATCGATTTTCCGCTTTTCTATCAATCTCCAACCGATCAAACGGTTTCGTTGCATGAATCTCCATATGATCGAATAATGCATCATCAGTCGAGCCTACACATTTTGAAAAAGTCTCTAATGATAGGTCGACTCCATATTCTTGTGAAATCTCTTGAAATACATCAAACCAGACTGACTCCGTAGCAACTATGAGACCATCAAAATCAAAAATAACTGCTCTTATCATGTTGAAGTACATTCTTCCAAAACACGAGCTTCTTTCTCAGCATCTAAACCATTTTTCAACTCGGGATCTAGGCGTGATTGATACCAAGCTAGTGTATCTTTAATAGTCTCTGAAATCGGGCGGAAGCTTAGACCTTTATCAAGTGCTTTCTGGTTACTTGCTAAAATAAATCCGTGAGGGTGTTTGTCGGTTACAGGAATCCACATGGGTAACTCCGTGAAAGGACTAATTTCATGCTTTAGAAGGCAGGCATCATCAACCCACACTGGATTCGCATCCTCATGATGATGATCTAAAACATTCACAAACTCCCCCATCGTCAGTTCTTTATCATAACCGGTAGCGTTATAAACCCCCGTCTCTTTTTGTTCAGCCATTTGAATGATCCACCGTGAGAGATCACGCACATCAATCCACTGGACAGGTCGATTTTTTTCACCTGGAACAAGGACATCGCCCCCACGTGCAAACCTCTCAACCCAATATGTAAAACGATCACTAGGGTCATGAGGACCAACAATCAAACCTGGTCGAATAGACAATGTCCGACCTGGCATTATATCCTCGACTGTCTTTTCACATAGTGCTTTTAAAGGACCGTACGTTTCTCCATTAATTTCTTTTACTGATTCATCTTCTAATTCACCTACAGGATATCCTTCATCAATATACTGCTCTTGAAAATCACGATATACAGAAATGGAAGAAATGAAAATGTAGCGCTCCACCGCATCCTTTAATAATGAGGCTGTTTCTGCAACCACTCCAGGAAGGTATCCTGATGGATCAATAACTACATCCCACTCCCGGCCCTTCAGACTTTCAAGATTACTCGCCCGATCTCCAGTCAATTTCTCAACATCTGAAAATAGATCTTGATTCGTTTTTCCTCTATTAAAAAGTGTTACCTCATGTCCCTTCTCTAACGCTGCTTCAACTATATTACGCCCGAGAAACACAGTCCCTCCTAAAATTAAAATACGCATAATATCGCCTCCTAAAATGAATTGTCATACCATGTTGGAATGTAACGTGTAAAACCTTCATGGTCCTTTAACATTTGAGTTAATCTCTTATGCGATTGCTCAGGTTGTTTTCCCCCAATGCGTATTGACCACACAATATCTGAATGAAAAATCATTGCAACATAGAGAGCATAGTGTTGCCAGAATTTCATTGGTGGTTCTCCATCAAAGTAGCCGTGGAGTTGGCCAATGGCAAATGGAATACTCACGTTCCTCGTAAAGAGTGCCATTTTGTAAAAATCATGATAAGGATCTCCCCACTCAAAACGATCAAAATCAATAACAGCATTAAACTGACCGTCTCCTACCATCATATTCCCAGGGTGATAATCATCATGCATAAAAACGACCGGTCGATTTTTTAACAAATGTTTATGTTCTTGTACGAATGAGATTACAGGGTCCATGCTGAACGTATGTGGAATATCATCTTTCATTTCTTCTAAAGCGTTATTATACCTTTGATATTTCGCCCAACGGTACTCTTCCCATGTTTCGCTAGGTTTTTCTTTATGTAATTTATGAATATCTCTCAACACTTCCCCTGCTTGAACACCCACTTCGTATTGGGTGGCTTCAGGTAACAGCGGAAGAGCAACTTCAGCATCTTGACCTGATACATAACCAAAGACCTGCACACATTTATTGTGATGGGATAACCTCTCAAACTGCTTCGGCTCAGGCAAGGGTATGCCTTTATCATAAAAATGACGCATATAACGAAACTCTTCCTCTTTGTGATCTGCTACTTTTTCATCACAAACTTTAATAAACAATCGGGGGCCTTCATCCGTTTCAAGCACCCATTTATCATCTTGGGAAAAACCTTTTTCAACGTACAATGCTTCCTTGATATTTTGAAGCGATGGTATCTCCTCTAAAATCGAGCGCACACCTTGCAAGGCAGATCCCTCCTAATGCTTTATATCCATACTAATTCTAAAAAAATAGATGAATTCCTTCTTATTAAATAGTCTTGAATAAAATACGCCACTAGAGGAAAAAGTAAGCAACGATAATAGCGAAAGGAGATGCAGAGTATGAAACCGATCTATTTAATCATTCCTTTATTTGTAGTAGGAGTTGGTTTATTTACTGCACAAGCAGCTCAGGTTAACGAAGGGAATGGAAATGTAGAAACACAAGAAAACAACGAGGAAGTCACGATTACAGAAGGTGTCGATATCGTTGTAGCAACGATTGAAGAAATGAAAGGTGCCATCAAATTAGACCCTAAAAATACGGAAAAACTAAATCAACTTGGTAATAAGCTAGATGAAAAGTGGGATCTAATTGAAGAAAGAGTTGAAGAAACGTATCCGAAAGATTATAAAAACATTGAAGACAGCCTTTATCCTTTGATTGCAGAATCTAAAAAGAAATCTCCTAATATAAAAACTTTAAATAAGCTAATTCCAGAAACGACTGATAAGCTGATTCAATTTAATGAAAAAATCACACAGTAAAACAGCCTCTCGCTCCATTCTTATGTTATCAAAAATGGAGCGAGATTCTTTTTTTCAACTTTACTCCCTTTATGGTAAGAAAAAAAGCCGGGAGATTAACGACTCCAAGCTTTTTCATCTAATAATCCATATTTTTGTTTTAAAGAATCAGGTGCCATTTTCACAATTCGCTCTAGTACAAAAGCAAGTACAGCTGCATCATCCACAAATCCTAAGAAAAGAAGTGGATCAGGGATGATATCAATCGGGAGCAAGAAATAGCCTACAAACAGTAATACTGAAAGAATCTTTTTTGAGTTTTCCACTTCATGGGAGCGAAAGAAATCAAGTAAAAATGGACCGGATTTTTTTAACTGCAACAGGAACTTTAATCTTCGTTTGAGTTTTAACATATACTCGGCTCCTTTCAGTAAGCCTTCACTATTCTATTCCCACTACTCACCTTCATTATAACATGTCCATTATTTTAAATAAGCATTAAAAGAGGGGGAGTCATTTTAACGATTAAATAGATTTTCTCAAATGGTCTTTGATTTCACCCTTAAATCCATTGAATTTTAGTTTCCTTTTCCTCCCTAAATCTTTTCATATTCCTTTTTAATTACACTTAACCCCCTACATAACAAGGTCTATAAATAACAAAAGTTATGATTCGTTAATATTAACCTACATACACTTTCACCATTCTTTTCTCCCCCTTTTCGCAAATAACCTCTTAAACCACTTATTGGCAACCTTTTCATAAGATACTTTTCTCAAAGCGAACCATGCATATTCCCTGATATAGTGAATTTAAGAACATTCAAACAATTGAAGTGTTCAAACAGGGAGGGAGAAATATTATGAACAAGAACAAATGGTTGTCGGCTTTTCTAGTTACATCACTAGCGTTAACACCAACACTAGCGAGTGCAGATTCGGTTGGACAACACGACGCCAACAAGAATGATCCTAAGCAGGCTAAAGAGACTCCTGCAGCAATGGTGGATAAAGACCAAAACAAGCTGCATGATAACCTTGAACAAAAGCTGAAGGAGATGCAACAAAACGAAAAGCTCCCAGTTATGATTCAGTTTGACACATCCAACATGCCAGGGAAATCTTCAGAAGCACTAGACAAGAAGTTGAAGAAGCAGGTTGGTAATTATTCAACAAAGCATACTTATAGTGTTGTAAACGGAGTTGCTGCAACATTAAATAAAAAGCAAATCGAGAAAATGAAACATATCTCTTTTGTTAAACAGGTCGAACTAGACGTTGAAGTTCAAATGCGCAATGGTACTGCCAATGAGTGGTTTGGAACTGAAAAAGCTCGAGGTGACTTCGGATTATCTGGAGATGGTGATGGAAATCCTGATTCCTACTCTAAAGATGATTACGTTGTAGCGGTTATCGATACAGGTATCGATGCATCACATACTGATTTAGATGAAGGTAAAGTACTTGGATGGAAAGACTATGTAAATGGACAAGCGAATCCTTATGACGACCAAGGTCACGGTACACACGTTGCAGGTATTGCAGCTGGTGAAGGTGAAGCGAATGCGACCTATAAAGGTGTTGCACCTGAAGCTGGCCTTGTGGGAATCAAAGTTCTAGACAGTCAAGGTAGCGGTAGCATGAGCGATATCGCTGCAGGAGTTGATTGGGCTGTCCAAAATAAAGATAAATATGGAATTGAAGTATTAAACTTGAGCCTAGGTTCAAGCGCTAGTTCTGATGGAACTGACATCACATCTGAAGCTGTAAATAACGCTGTTGATGCAGGTTTAGTCGTTATGGTTGCTGCAGGAAACTCTGGACCAGAAACTTACACAGTTGGTTCTCCAGGTGCAGCTGAAAAAGCCATTACTGTAGGTGCAGCTGCTGATCCAGGTGAAGGTGGTTATTTCCTAGCTGATTTCTCCAGCCGTGGTTATACTGCTGATGAGCGCATTAAGCCAGACATTGTAGCTCCTGGGTATAACATCACTGCTCCTGAAGCAAACACTGGGAATGGTTACATTGCGCATAGTGGTACAAGTATGGCTACACCATTTACAGCTGGTACTGCTCTGTTATTATTAGATGCTAATCCATCTCTAACACCAGCTCAGTTAGAGAGTCACTTAACAGGTACTTCTGAAGACTGGGGTCCTGCAGGGAAAGATATTGATTATGGACATGGTCTATTAGATGGTTATGCAGCTATTGAATCAGCAGGTGGCTTAAGTGGAACAAACATTGCTAAACCTGACCACTTCTATGCTGATGGTAACCTATCTGGAACTGGTGCTTCTGACGTTTACGAACTAGAAGTAACAAATACCGATTACCCAGTAGCCCTTACTACTATCATGCCAGATTGGTCTTCTTCTTGGTTCTATGGTTCTTCTCCAGACTTTGATGTTTACGTTTACGACGGATCTGGTAATGTTGTTGCAAAGTCTGAAGGAACCAAACGTCAAGAAACGGTTTCCTTCCAACCTGCAAGTACGGGAACTTACACAGTTGAAGTGTACTCCTATTCTGATGCAGGAGACTACTTCTTCGATACAAGTGCTGGAGCAAACAGCCTAACACAAACATCTGACCAATAAGTCTTACAGGTGTTAAACCTGTACATGTGTATGGATTTCATGAATGAACTCCCCTTACTCATTCATAAAATAAATGTGCCCGCTACCTGAATTCAGGTAGCGGGTTTTTTTATGATAATTATATGGTTAGCACATTGGAAAAGTATTCTAATGTGCAAGTTGTATCTGTTAACATAGGAGCCTCTAATGTTTGTTTATCTTCGTATGCACCGTAGGCAATGAACAAAGCTATGCCAGTTAAAATAATAAGGAAAAAGACAAGAAATACAACTCGCATAAACACTTTTCTACCTGTAGGTTCCCCCATTCGACCACTCCTTCTCTTTTTGCTTAGGTTGCACGGTTGAAAAGGAATTTAGTCAAATTGGTTAGTATTTAATAATGCAAAACCATGTCTACATGAGGTATGCCATCTTCTAAATAGATTTCAGTAACCCCTTCAAATCCAAATGATCCATAGAAATCAAGCAAGTATTCTTGAGCTTGAATCTTAACAGCTTGTTCACCATATTGGTCTTTGATCACACTAAGAGCCCTAGTCATAAGTTTTTTTGCATACCCTTTTCCACGCATCTCTTTCAGGACAAGGATACGCCCAATAGAAGCTTCACTGTATTTTACTCCAGACAAAAATAAGCGACAATAAGCTATTATTTTTCCATGCTGATCCTCCAACCATAAATGATTAGCCTCAGGATCATACCCATCCACTTCCGGATACGGACAATTTTGCTCTACTACAAAAACATCAATACGCGCTTTAATCATATCGTGTAATTCTTGCTTCGTTAGTTCTTCATAGCTTTTATACATCCACTTCATACTCATTCATATCCTTTTATATATCATTTGAGATTTATTGCTTTAGATTCTTGCTCTTGTTGGGACTTGGAAACAAAAAAGAAGTTATTAAAGATTCCAACCGTTGTCACTTCTGTTGGCCCTGGAAGTTGTGTTTTGTAAACAGAGAAAAGAATATAATTCGTGTAGCTAGTTTCCTTTTCAACATAACTAGGTCCCAATAAATCAATGCCATAATCCAATAAATCAGAATCACTTCTATCTTTCATTTGGTTCGTAAACCAATCATTATATTCCGTTTCAGATGGGTTTGTTACACCCAAAATAAGTGCAATGATGCCTATTACAAATAAAGCCCTCATAGAACTGCCTCCTTATCTGATTAAGAGTATATCGAAGTTTCACTCTCCTTTAAATTAAAAGGCACCAACAAAGCATGGACTTAATAAGCTTTCCGAAATTGCGATCAAAGCTGTCGGGAATAATGATCCAAAGAAGCAAATTTTAAATCGCAAAAATTAAATATTCCCCCGAAATTTGTCGAAAGAAAAGAAGCGTGTATTCACAATGTTTCACGTGAATCACGCTTGATAAAAGCGGCAAATATCGGGGGTTTTCGACGAATTCTTTACATTTTCCCTCCTACTTTTCCTCTTCATTTTCCTTTGGGTTATTCCACTCTTTAACTTCTTTTTGCTCTTGTTGATCTGGGTCCCAATCTTTCTTCTCATTGGATTCAATAATACCAAGCGTTACATCTGATATTTCCGGACTATTCAAGAGTTTATCCCACACTTTGAACTTTATATCATCCGCTTCAGCTAGAGAGAGACCAGGTGTTAATTCCAGCATCGCCTCTACATGATACGCTCGTCCTTCTTTTACTACACGTAACTTTCGGATATCCTCAACTTTGTCATGTTCCAAAATCATGTACCCTACCTCTTCTTCGACATCCTTTGGTGCTGAAACTCCAATTAACCCAAGTGTGTTTTCATAACCAATTCGAAGCGCTACAGCAAGCATCAGCACTCCAATTAATAATGTAGAAATTCCATCTAATATCGCAATGTTCGTAAAGGTCGTTACAATAACAGCAATGATAGCTAGAAAAGCCCCTGTAACAGCTACTACATCTTCAAAGAAAACAAGACGGGTCGGGGGAGTAGCATCTGAAAGGTTGCGTATTGCGCCAGGTATGATTTGAAAGCCAGACACACTCTCATCACGTGCTTCTTTATTAATCTCTTTCATCACCTTGATCAATATCCCACCATCAATGACTACATTTAAAATGAGGATCGAAATATTTAGCCAAAATGCACCACTTTCTTTAGGATGTTGAATAAGATGCCAGCCTTCTTTAAGGGATTCATATCCAAGTACGGTAACGATAAGAACAGCTACCATTACAAATAAATTAATCACGCGCCCAAACCCCGTAGGGAAACGAGGAGTAGGATCTTTTTGAGCTAACACACTTCCGAAATACACAAACCCTTGGTTAATCGTATCAGCATAGGAGTGAAGTGCTGTAGCAAGCATTGCGCCACTTCCACTAACAGCAGCACCAACAGTTTTAGCAATAGCTATAATTAAATTCCCCCCTGCAGCAGTAGCAGAAGATTTATTCCCTTTTTTTAATAACTCTTTCCAAGATTGTGACCCCACAAAGAAACCTCCCGTTCACGATTCTAACCTTTAGTATGGTGAAAAAAGAGAGGATCAATGCATGAAATGGAATAGAAAAAAGCCTGCCCTTGGTGTTTTCACCAAGTAGCAGGCACAACTCGATCTTGTATAAAGTTATGGATATTCGCATTAAAAACGTCAAAATGCTTAGTAGGTAATTGGTGAAATGCACCCTTCACATATAAACATTCACAGTTCGAGAGGTTTTGATAAAACTTTTTATGAGCATTTATCCAGAATGCCCGATTACCGTACATCAATAAAGTCGGACACTTAATCTGTTGCAACCTCTCTGAACAATCAAATTGCAGGGATTCATTATAAAACTTGTACCACACTTCTGTATCATTTTTCTCCATCTCTGATATTAACAATTCTTTGAATTCCTTAATACTCGTGTGTCCTTTTGCAAGAACATTCATTAATCGACGAGGGGACTTCAATAGTAACTTCATACCAAGGGTGTACTCAATCTTTAACCCCTTAGTATTAACTTTTGGAAAGCCTCCCGATAAAATCAATCCTTGTGTTCGATTCGGATATGTTAAGACAAACTGCTGCGCCACCATACTACCAGCAGAATAACCACATATTACTGCCTTCTCGATATCTTTGGAATCTAATAGCTCTCTAAGTTCCTCAACATATGTATCGATTGTGACATCCTTTGTTTGTGTTTGAGAGTCTCCGTGTCCACTCAAATCTGGTAAGATAATTCGATACATCGCAGACAGTTGTCGCTGATATGAAAATACTGTCCGCCCCATCCCAGGTGGGTGAATAAATATAATTGGAATACCATCCCCATAATCATCTGCGTTAATCACCTGTTGTTGTCTCATACGTACTCCTTTGCATACCCTTTTCCTATTAACATATCACGTTTCTAGGAACGTATGCATCGAACTCTATACAAATCCGATTTCTTCTTCCCATTGCTGTAGAGACATCATGTTTCTTTTTTCATTCATTTCAAAATCTATTGGCGTCATCAATTCAATCGAGTTTCCATCTGGATCATTAAAGTAAATAGCCGCATGAGCATTTGGGGCGTTCATTAAGACAAGTGGCTGATGATCTTTTGAAAAACCAAAAGCTTCACGCACCTCAATCCCCTTTGCCTCTAACCATGATTTAGCCTTTTTTATATCCGCCAGTTCCACATGAAAAGCAAGATGACGAATGGAGGGGTGGTATGGGATTTCTACTGACTCACCTTCCCATAGCCCAAGCCAACTCTTCCCCTTATCGATCCATAAAAAAGTTACGCGTTCCCCCTCAAACGCTAGCTGTAACCCTAGTTTTTCATAAAATTCAATGGATTGCTTTATATCACTCACTGGTAAATGGGTTTCATATAAACCTTTAATCATATGAACAACCTCCTTACCTCTATCTTAGTGGTGTATGTTATTCATGTACTCGGAACAAGGGGGGAAAACGTTTACGACTTTAGACGGAGGCTGAACATCCGCTCATGCCTATTGACACGGTAAAAGGCTTGCTATATGCTTAGACGTAACAAATATCGTTAGAAATTCGTAGACGAGAACGAGTAAACGTGAGTCCTGTTCCCCAGAGAGTTGGTGAATCGCTGTGAGCCAATGTTCAGATCCCGTTGAAAATCCTCTCCGAGAAGGAAAGCTGAAGCTAGATTTAGGTTTTCCCGGAATTCCACCGTTAAACGGAACGCGTATGATGGTACGTCGTATGAGTGCCAGAATAATGCTCTATCTAAATGAGCGCATTCTGGAATCAGGGTGGTAACACGGGTAGAACTCGTCCCTATTTTAGGGGGCGAGTTTTTTGTATTTTACGGTTATTTGGTGAAGAGATATTTATTTAGAGCTAAATTGAGTGGCCTAGCTTTGGGTAGAAGCTTCATGATTCCGAAAAGAGTCGCTCTAGTTCTGGATAGAGGCTTCATAATTCCGGATAGAGTCGCTCTAATTCTGGATAAAGGCTTCATGATTTCGGATAGAGTCGCTCTAGTTCTGGATAGAGGCTTCACAATTCCGGATAGAGTCGCTCTAATTCTAGATAGAAGCTTCATGATTCCGGATAGAGTCGCTCTAATTCTGGATAGAGGCTTCATGATTCCGGATAGAGTCGCTCTCTAGTTCTGTAAAAGGAAACGAAATTATTTTTAAAAACAAATCAGGAGTGAGTAACTTGAAAAAAGTTGATGTGAACGAGAACGCGCTTCAGCGTGAGAATCGTGTCAAAGAGCTTTGGCAGGAGCAAGATACATTCAAACAATCTGTCACAAATCGTGAAGGAAAGGAAACCTTCGTCTTCTATGAAGGTCCTCCAACTGCGAATGGTTTACCACATGCCGGTCACGTGTTAGGGCGTGTCATTAAAGACTTCGTTGCACGGTACAAAACGATGAGTGGTTATCAGGTCATTCGTAAAGCTGGGTGGGATACACATGGTCTCCCTGTAGAACTTGGCGTAGAAAAGAAAATCGGCATTTCTGGTAAACACGAGATTGAAGAATATGGTGTAGAAAAATTCATTGAAGAGTGTAAAAAGAGCGTATTTGACTATGAACGTCAATGGCGTACATTCACTGAAGCCATTGGATATTGGGTCGACATGGATGACCCTTATGTAACCTTGCAAAATAACTACATCGAGAGTGTATGGTACATCCTTTCAACGATCCATGAAAAAGGTTTGCTTGATCGCGGTCACCGTGTAGCCCCCTATTGCCCGAGCTGCCAGACTTCCCTAAGCTCACATGAAGTAGCACAAGGTTATAAAGACGTTAAAGACCTATCTGTTACAGCAAAGTTTAAAGTAGAAGGATCAGAAAATGAGTTCTTCCTAGGTTGGACAACAACACCTTGGACGCTCCCTGCAAACGTTGCTTTAGCGATCCATGAAGACCTCGATTATGTAAAAGCGAAACAAGGCGATGATGTTTATATCGTCGCAAAAAACTTAGCTGAGGATGTATTGGGTGAGGAATACAAAGTAGTTAGTGAGCATAAAGGTAGCGATTTTGTTGGTCTATCCTACCAGCCTCCATTTGATTTCATAAACCTTGATCGCGGCCATGAGGTCATCTCTGCTAGTTTCGTAACAGATGATAGCGGTACAGGTGTGGTTCATCTTGCCCCTGCACATGGTGAAGATGACTACAATGCGATTAAAGAAAGCGGCTTAGATTTTGTGAACGTAGTTGACCAGGCTGGCTGCTACACAGACGAAATTAAACCATTAGCAGGAGAATTTGCAAAGGACTGTGACGTAAGCATCATCAAAATGTTAGCTGATCAGGACCTCCTATTCTCTAAAGAAAAATATGAACACAGCTACCCGCACTGCTGGCGTTGTGACTCTCCATTAATCTACTACGCAATGGAAGGTTGGTTTATCAAAACAACAGATATTAAAGATACAATCATGGCGAATAACCAATCTGTGAATTGGCATCCAGACCACATGCGTGACGGACGATTCGGGAAGTTTCTCGAAAACATGGTCGACTGGAACCTTGGACGCAATCGTTACTGGGGTACACCATTAAACGTTTGGGTATGTAATAGCTGCGATCACCAGTATGCCCCGAAAAGCGTACAGGATATGCGTGATCATGCAAAAGGTCATGTGGCAGAAGACATCGAACTTCATAAGCCATATGTAGATGATGTAACACTTGAATGTCCTTCATGTTCTGGTGACATGGAACGTACAAAAGAAGTTATCGACGTTTGGTTCGACAGTGGTTCTATGCCATTCGCACAATACCACTATCCATTTGAAAACAAAGAGTTATTTGAAAAGCAGTTCCCAGCAGATGTCATTGCAGAAGGTGTTGACCAAACGCGTGGGTGGTTCTACAGTTTATTAGCTGTTTCATCTCTCTTCACAGGGAAAGCACCATATAAGCGTGTTCTTTCTCTCGGCCACATTTTAGATGAAAATGGCCGTAAAATGTCGAAGAGTAAAGGAAATGTTATCGCACCAATGGAACTCGTTGAGAATTACGGAGCAGATGCATTACGTTGGGCATTACTAGCAGACAGTGCCCCTTGGAATAACAAACGTTTCTCTGCCAACATTGTTAGTCAGGCAAAATCAAAGCTAATCGATACACTTAATAACGTGCATTCTTTCTATACGCTTTATGCAAATATCGATAGCTTCGATCCAACCAAACATGAACAAGGCGAATGTTCTTTGCTTGATAAGTGGGTTCTATCACGCCTACAAACGGTGACGGAAAATGTAACGAAGCACTTGGATGACTATGATTTCACAGCAGGTGCTCGTGAGCTATCTGACTTTGTTGAACAAGTGAGTAACTGGTACATCCGTCGTTCCCGAGACCGTTTCTGGAGTGAAGGTATGAATGACGATAAGCTTGCTGCTTACCATACGTTACACAAAGTATTAATCCGTACGAGTCAGTTACTTGCTCCATACACACCATTTATCGCTGATGATATTCATTTGAACTTAACAGGAGAAAGTGTTCACTTAGCTGACTTCCCTCAACCAGATGTATCAGAAAAAGATCATGCTCTTGAGAAAGATATGGATCGTGTACTCCAAGTTGTTGAGCTTGCACGTCACAGCCGTAACGCAACAAATATTAAAACGAAACAACCGCTTGCTGAGCTAACCGTTGTTGGTTCAAAAGAGGATAATACAGCGTTAGAGCAGTACTCTTATATTATTGAAGATGAGATCAACGTAAAAGATGTTCAATTAACTGAGAGCGCTGGAGCTGCTGTTCAATACGAAATCAAACTGAACTTCCCAACTGCCGGACCAAAGCTTGGTAAACTCGTTGGCGTTGTTCAAAAAGCGTTAAAAGGCTTGTCTGCTGATGATGCGAAGCAGGTCGTCGACCAAGGATATTTTGAAACAGAATCTCCTTCAGGCGAAACGGTTCGTGTCGAGCAAGAGGATCTTATTGTGAATCAGACGACACAACAAGGGATGGAAATGGCGTCCAATCAAACGTACATGGTCTTTCTAAACACTGAAATAACGGAAGATCTTCGTAAAGAAGGGCTAGCACGTGAGCTTATCCGTGCAGTACAACAATACCGTAAAGAGCTGAATTTATCTGTTGAACAACGTGTAAACCTTTCTTTCGACGCTAGTGAAACGATGAAAGAGGTTATCAAGCAGTTCCAAGAGCTTTTACAAAATAACCTCCTTGTGAAAGAGATGAACTTTGATCAAAAAGAAGACATGAAATATGTAGAGCTTGAAGATGAAAAAGTTGGCTTGCATATTGAATCATAAGGTTGTCTGATAATGGGTATCGAAAAAGGAGTTTACAAGTGTAAGCTCCTTTTTCTTTTTCTACCAAGTTGTAAATACTTCTTTACACTCTTCATATGTTGGTTTATAGAAACAATGTGTTTTATAGCGTCCTTCTAAATTTTGACCAAACCAAGTTGGAGGACAATCCCCTTCCGGAGCAAAGAACCAAAGTGAATATTTTGCAGGATAATACTGCTTACCAGCAATTACTTTTTCTGCTAACCGGATATCCTTTTCCCTGGCTCGTTGATAAAAATATCCCTTTAATGTTGCTTCAAATCCACCAGGTCGCTGATAGACCATTCGTTCAATTGAGTTAATGTCATCAAAATCTGAGCAACGTACCCGCACACGGTTAACCCCTGTGTTTCCCACCATAAGCATCCCTAACTTCCCATCACTCTCCGCTTCTGCTCGCATTAAACGAGCAAGCAGCTTTTTATCTTTAGATGTAGCTTTAACTACAGCCATAAAACCCCTCCGAAAATTTATAAAAACTATGCTTTTATACTGTATTCAGGGCTAATACCTGATGTGCATGGTTGGTAAAAAGTAAACTTTTCACTTAGCAAAAACCTGTCACTCTTTGTAGCAGGTTTTGAACATTTTATTCTATTTTGCGTTATATTTTTATATTAAAATATTAAATATTTACAAATCAGGAAATATAACTAAAGTCGAAACATCTAAAGAGGTTATCCGTAAATGATGGTATTGAGCAAAAGGAGTGAATACAGTGAAAAAGCTATTTATCATCATAGCCTTATTATCTATTCTTACATCATGTAAAACTAAAAAGGTTATGGAACCAGATACACCGACAAATGCAGCATGGCTAATGAAGTTTCAAATCGACCAAGGGAATTATGATGCTTTTCAATCCCTTTTCTATGAAGATACTGGAGATCAAGTATCAAAAGAAAAATTCCAAAACTTAAAGGAGATCACAACAGCAGGAACAAACTTTAAAAACTATGAACTATTAACCTTTGAAAATGGAGAAATGTTTCTTATAGAGTTTGCTCCGAAACAGGAAGATGAAGAAGAATATAAAATTGTGGACGTTAAGGTTGTTCCCGAAGAAATGATATCATTCTTTAAACATAAATAACGTGAGAGTCCTATGGGGAAGACTCTCACGTTTCTACTTGATAGAGAACATTCTCTTTAATGTTTTTCTTTAAATGAATCAAACTTCTGTAATAATGCTTCAGCATCCTTATCAATCATCACCATATCTCGGTTCTCCTGACTTAAAAATTCCTGATTCACCATATGATCGAATAAGGAGATAAGCGGAGTGTAATACTGATTTACATTATAGAGTCCAAATGGCTTATCATGAATACCAATTTGAGCCCATGTGTACACTTCGAAAAATTCCTCCATCGTTCCAGCACCACCAGGCATGGTAATAAATGCGTCAGCTAGTTCAGCCATTTTTGCTTTACGTTCATGCATCGTGTTCACGATATGTAAGTCGGTTAGGCTATGATGAGCGACTTCTTTTTCAACAAGTGTCTGTGGGATCACACCAATAGCATCTCCACCATTTTCTAAAACGGTATCTGCTAAAGCACCCATAAGTCCAACACTTGACCCCCCGTATATGAGCGTAATCCCTTGGTCAGCCATTACTTTTCCAAGCTTAATCGCTCCTTCTTTATATGCTTCTGTTGCGCCTAAACGCGAGCCACAAAACACTGCAATTCCCTTCATGTGTGTTCACCTCATGTCGACTTCAAAGAGTTTAATTATTAGTAGTATAGAGGATTTTTGTGAAAGAATAAAGAAGGATCATGTTAATATTAGGAAAGATCTGTGAAAGGAGGCTTCATGATGTTTCCTGAACATTTAAAGAAACTTGGGCTTGAGCGCATAGAACCTTATCAAACAGAGGGATTCGTACCAGGGAAAGGTCCCCAAAACCCTAAAATCATGCTTATTGGTGAAGCTCCTGGACGAAATGAAGTCGTGCAAGGTGAGCCATTTATTGGACGAGCTGGTGATAAACTAACCGAATTCATGGAATATATAGGACTAACTCGAGAAGAAATATACATTACGAGTGTGGTTCGTAGCCGCCCGTATAAAATTTTAGAAACAACGGATAAAGAGGGTAACGAAGTCACTAAAACGCCGAATCGGGCTCCTAATCAAAAAGAAATATTAGCGCACGCTCCGCTTTTGGATTATCAAATTCAAGAAATGAACCCTGAGATTATTGTTACGTTAGGAAACATTGCATTAAAACGCTTATTAGGGAAATCCTGCAAAATTTCAGAGTCACATGGGAAGCTTCTTAAAAGCCCCATTTTACAATTACAAGAACTAGATGATAAGCTCTATGAATGGTCTGATAAAGTCTACAAAGTATTTCCACTCTATCATCCCGCTGCTATTTTTTATAATGGTGGATTACTGCAGGAGATTTATAAAGATTTAGAGGTCCTTAGTAAAATTCTGAGTGAGGAAGATTAACCTCACTCAGGTTCACTAATCTGACTGCTCTTCTAAATCGTTCTCTTCTCCAATACGCTTAATTTTTTCTAAGGTCTTACGTTCTTCCGCATTCAATATTGTAAAAGCCGATTGGAACCATTTCTTTCAAAGTAGTATGAGGGATCTGCAGGGTTTGAATTTGTATAGATTTTTCATCCTCTAAATTAGACAACTAAAAATTGAATTGCTCTTCAAATTCTTAGATTTCTTTCAAAAAATGAACAGGAAAATAGGATAAATAGTACTTTGTGAGTCATAGATTTCACCCTTTTTCCTCTTTCATTTATAAGACGTTTGGATATATACTTAAGTTACAAAATTAGGTAGTAGTTTCACATTTGATTTGATGGGGAATAGGCTAACGTTAGGGAGGGGAAAACATGAAGATCATTGTAAAGGTTCTTACATATGCCGGTCTGATCGCGAGTGGATTTTTGATGGGGATGGTCTATTCAAGTGCCTCCACCCGTAAAACGGACACAAGTAAAAGCCCATCGGTTCCAGCAACACAAGAACTCGCCCCAACTCAGCAGCCACCTACACCTCAAATTAAAGGAAATCGTAATGGTAGAGGCGAGCTTATCTATCATGTTCCAGGTGGCCAGTACTATAATCGCGTTAAAGGTCAGGTATTCTTCCAAACTGAAGAAGAAGCCCAACAAGCCGGCTACCGGAAGTCACAACGATAATTTACATTCACCTTGTTACGTCCTAAATGGGGCGTAACTTTTTTGTTTAGAATGGGATATTTAAGAAAAAGCACATGCTCACCGTTTCTTCCGCATATGATGAAGGAGAAGTCATGTCTAGGAGGGTCACTAAGATGAAGTCCTATCAGGATGCTGCCCTGTATGAACATAGTTTTTGGCTACAGGTTCTTGGAGATCACGCCCGTTTTATTCATCATGCACTCTCTTCAAAAGAATATAAACTCGTGGCTCAAGCAGAGAATTTCATACAAACATTCGATACCTACCTTCAAACCATATGTGAGCAATACATTGAAGATATACCTGCTTTCACGCAAGAGATTGGAAAGGATGCACGTAATTTTCGTCGTTTGAAGCTCTCCCTTATTGAACAATCTATAAATGATGAGATTTCTATTGATTTATCAACATCATTTCTTCATCATATGGTTACTGAACTCGAAGAATATTTACTGGTGATTGGGTTTCTTGGTAAAGGTGAAGAGCCTCCTATTTTTCATGAATTACATCACCATATGCTTTGGCTTACAGATGCTTCAGCACATGCAGAAGCCCTTCAAGACGAACTAGATGACACCTACTTACAACGAAAATCGCAGGATTTCCAAAAGCAATTTAATCACTTTTATGCAAAAGCGGTTGAATTAACTGGTTACATTAAAACAAATTTTCAATCTTTCCCAATTCTAGATAAATTCAATACTCATATAGACCTTGAACGGAAATTGTTCCATACCTTCTTAAATGAAGTTCAAGATATGAATTTATCACCAAACTTATTAGATAGTTTTTCTGAACTGATGGCCGATCATATGGCTCGTGAAGAACAATATTACGTACAAAAACTGGCTGAGTTCCATAGTCAAAATCATGACTAGGATTCAGCCAGTTTTTTATTTACCCTTTGCACTCGGTGCCAAGTGATGGACGGTTAACTCACTTCTCACCCAAAACCGTATATTTAGTGCCGTCTGACTTATGCCTTTTGAGATATAGATTGGTCCTTTATCATGCTGGTGCTTTCCCTGATACATGCCTTGCTGAGCAACCTTTCCCATATCTTTTATTTTGAAAAAGAATGGAACATTTACTTGCTTTCCATGAAGATGTCCGGATACAAAAAACGAAAATGGTTGATCGATCTCCAATATAGCATCAGGATCATGTGTTAGAACTAATACCTCTTTATTCTCAGTGTTATTGAAATCAAAGCTTTTATTGATGTCACAATGTCCCTTACAATAATCATCGACCCCTACAATGAAAACGTCATCCTTTTCCACGTAATCATTTTTCAATAGATTCACTCCGCACTCATGAAGCAACTTCTCCAATTCCTCTACTTTATCCTCATCAATATATCGATCATGATTACCTAGAACACCGTACATTTCAATGCCTGTCTTTTGGATCATTTGTAATAGCAATTTGAGAGAATCAAACTCTCGCTCATGTTTATCAATAAAATCTCCTGTCAAAAAAACATAATCGGGTGTTTCCTCTTCTATGATTGATTGAATTTTTTCATATGATACACGGAGATGGCGAATGTGAATATCACTAATTTGCAGTATTTTCTTACGTGTCTTCGTATCCCAATAAATACGCTCTACCTTTAACCACTTGGTTGGGAAAATAAAAAACAACTCCCATAACAAAAAAGCAGTAAGGATAAGAAGTCCTATTATAATCATGTTTTCCATTAGCTTCTCCTACTTTCCATTAAATGCTTTCATTATATAGCGCTATGAGGTCCTTCCACCATCTTTATGATGTATTTTGACTCCTTAGACCTATCCATTTCTACTAGGTAAAGACGATATACTGTCTATAAGGAGGCTAAATTATATGAACAACCCTGTTGGTGACTTAACTGTACTTATAGCTGTTGTGACTGGTCTCACAGCTCTAACGAACCGCTTCGGTTTACCAGAAAAATATGAACCCATTCTAGCCCTGATTCTTGGTGTCTTGTTCGCTTTTATTTATGTTGATGTTACCCTTCGTTATCAAGTTTTAGCTGGCCTTATCATTGGTCTTTCCTCTTCAGGACTTTATAAAAACTCTAAATCTGTTTACGGTAAAGTAAAGGATAAGAAAGGAAATCAGACTTAACCTTGCATACATGCTTCTTGAGTTTGTTTAGATCCCTTTTCATTTATAAAGAAGGAAAGGATAATCCCAATAAAGCTACCAACTATTTACACAGCTGTCATTGGGCCTCTTTTGATAGGGGATCTTTAGTTCGATTCCATTATGTAATCCCTCCTTTGGTTAGAAGTTACTGAGATTGGAGTGCTACTCTTTTATTAGCAAAACCTCGACCAAACAGCAACCTTTACCAAAAGCTTATAAGGTCTAACTTCCTCATACATCCACCTTATCAGTTACAACCTCTACATCTTTCGACTGAAACCTTTAATCTACCTTATTCGTATTTCATTTCATAGTAATTTTTGAACCAATTTATTACATAAGATAAAAAAGAGCTTCTGAAGGGAAAGATCATTACTTCATCTAAATTCGTTTATGACTTCAGTTAATTGAAGCATTGAAAATGAAATTATTATATAAAAAGGAGGAAATACGTAGTGAGAAGTGCATTTTCTAAGATATTTTGGGGTTTTTTATTAACTCTATTAGAAATCCATATTCAATTTATCGATATCTTACCAGATCCAGTTGGCTATTTTTTAATATTTCTTGGACTGCAAACATTAGTTGAGAAATATCCAATTGGAAACAAAGCTCAAGTGCTTGCTGCTATACTCGCTGTATTGTCAATTCCGACAGTGTTTATAAATGAATCCGGCACAATGAACCCTATGGATTCTCCATTTACGATGTGGTGGGTTTATAGCGAAGTTATGATGATTATTGATTTGATTCTTATATTCTTTATTTTTCAGTTAATGTTGGAAGTTGTTAAAGACTATCAAGAAGAAGCATTAGAAACTTATACAAGGAAATTCTTCAAAGTTTATATCCTATCTAATCTTGCCTTAATTATTTTTGATGCGTTATTCATCAATCTATCTAGTGAAGCGCTCGTTGGTCTTACAATAGTAGCCATTGTATTTTTCATAATTTTAGAGATTATGTTTCTTGTACTCCTCAGGAAGTATATGAAACTGGACGATCACCCTCCAATCCCACCGGAGGAAGCATCTATAAGCACAGAGAAGCCACTAGCATAATAGCTAGTGGCTTCTTTGATCTATTATTGATTCATTTGGTGTAACAAGAACATCACTTTAGCTGCTTGAGCACGGTTAGCATTTGCCATTGGGTTAAATTGGTCTCCACCGTTACCCACCATTAGCTCAAGTTCACGAGCTGCATCTACATGTGCGTTGAATCGTGGGCTAATATGCGCTTCATCTTCATACATATAATCTTCTTTTGGTTCATATTCCGTGTTCATCTTCGCGTTATATGCACGAACTGCCATTGCAGCCATCTGTTGACGTGTGATTTTCTCGTTCGGAGCGAATGTTTCTTCTGTCATACCATTTGTAATACCCGCTTCATAAGCTGCTGCAATTTCAGCAGAGAACGTTTCAGAAACATCGATAAATGGTAAGTCAATTGATGCTTCTAGATTAAGTGTTCGAGCTAGCATCGCTGTGAACTGTCCACGTGTTACTTCTTCTTTAGGCATGAATTGATCTTCATTCATTCCATAAACAATTCCAGCATTAGCTAGGCCGTAAATATACTCAGAAGCCCAAAATTCAGCGGAAACGTCAGTAAACTTCATATCTTTTTCTTCAGACTTAGAAAACTTTTCTGGGAACTGTGCAGCAATTGCTCCACTGAACAATTTAGCTGGTGTAAACATATGGTCATAACCAGAACGAGCAATGTCCCAAGATTGACCATAATTTTCGTTCACGTATTGATCAAAAGTACCTGTTAGCTGATCAACGTGCACCTGTAATCCTTGAGCAAGTCCGTCAGATGGAACGCGTTCTTCCGTTGCTGTACTCATGAATTGAGAGAAGTCTTTACGGTAGTCATCTAATTCAGCAAGAGCTTCTTGTCTAGCTTCTTCATCGTCTTTTCCTGTTGCTTTTACATAATCAACGAAATAACCAATGTGAGAGCTCCATAGGTCTTTAAACTTTTGACCTGCTTCTTCACCATATACAGATCCAATTGTTGCAGATAGCTCTTCTGTATTTTGTTGTAGTGTCGCAACGTTTGCTTCAAATTCAGGCGCTCCCTGAATACCATTTTGCATAGCTTGTTGAGCTAATGCGAAGTGTTCAGATAGTAAGAAGTCTAGATCTGATCGAAGTTGAGCTGCTTTTGTTACAGCTTTTGTGTTATTAAATTTATCTGGGAATTGGTTCACAATGGCGCTTGAAAGACCTTTACTGGTCATATACATGTGTTCCATTGCGTTACTTTGTGTTTCATATGCTTCTTCATAATCCCCTTCTACGAATGCGTTGAATCCTCCGATAAGTTGATTAATGTGTGTTTGCAGACCTTCTGCTAGAGCATCAGATTTTAACTGATTGTCTGTAGCTTCGGACATAAAGGTAGAGAATTCTTCTTTATAGTTTTCCAAATTATCTAGAGCTTCTTGTTTAGCCGCTTCGTCTTCATTTGCTGTTGCTTTTACATAATCAACGAAGAATCCAATATGGTTACTCCAGAATTCGTTGAACTGATTACCAGCTTCTTCACCATACACACTTGTGATTGCAGCAGTTAAATCTTGTGTATTCCCTTCTAAAGCTGCAACGGCTTGTTCAAAGTCTGGATCTTGGTTTGCTCCTTTACGCATTGCTGTCATAGCCAAGTAAACGTGTTCAGAAAACATGCGATCCAAATCAGCTCTTAATTCGACAGCTGCAGTATCTACCTTAGGCTTCGTGTGATCCTCTGCTGACACAACATCCGCTAGAGATGGTACCAATAAGGATACACTCAACGGAATCGCTACAAATGTCTTTTTCAAGTTCATGAAAATACCTCCTGATTGTAATTTAGATTAGATTTTTAAAGCTTCTATATTTTCTTTTCTACTTAGCTATCGAAGCAGCTATCAATTTGGATCACATTTTTCTAGATTTTTTTTATAAAAAATAAAAAGGTAGCGCCTCCCTCTTGATATGACAGGGATTTACTACCTTTAATTTATCCTATAAAGTTCTAGTACGCCGCTTTGTTTTTAGAATATTAATTTATAATGAGCAATAAACTCTTCCATCCTCCAGTTTAATATAACCTTAGTCGCAACACATGCTGAACTTAGCTAATAAACTTTAGGCCCATGACGGAAAGTATAATAAGACTGATAAAAAATATTCGCTTCATATCTACTTGTTCTCCATAAAAAAGCATTCCCATAATAGCTCCCCCAGCTGCCCCTATTCCAGTCCACACAGAATAGGCGATACCCATAGAGAGCTCTTCCATAGCAATAGAAAGGAAAATAAAGCTTCCGGTAAAAGCTATCAACATAGTGAATACAGAAAAAGCATTTCGATATTTATGAATTAAGTTAATTGACGTTACGCCAAGCATTTCAAAGAGCCCAGCAGCTATTAATGATACCCACGCCATTATGACTCTGCCTCCTTATCAACTGGAGATTCCTCTGTTACAAGCTTCAATCCAACTACTCCTATAATAAGTAAAAGAATCAAAGCAATTTTGGCGAATTGTAAAGGTTCCCCAAAGAATAGAATCTCTGATAAAACTGTACCGGCTGTTCCTAAACCTACAAACACTGCATATACTGTTCCGACTGGTAGGTACTTACCTGCCATCACCATAAAGTAGAAACTGATGATGATTCCAATGATTGTTAAGCTCCATTCTAAAGCTGAATCTGCATGTTTTAATCCAACAACCCATACAACTTCAAAAAACGAAGCAACAACGACCTTTAACCATTCCTTGTTCATGGGATTCTTCCTCCTACCTATATTACTGCCAAAGATAAAGCCCGAGAGACATCTGTCATAACAGAAATCTCCCGGGCTTTTGTCCCTCCGTGTCACAGCTGAGCTGTGTGTTTTCTCTCGGACCAGGCCAGTTTAAAGCTGCGGAACCCTAGAAAACCGTTCAAATTTTATTATAAAATATACTATCATATCGTCACTTATTTACCAAATCACTTAATGATCATGATTAACCCAATGCTGTGCTCCAACAGGTAAATCCTTCAACGTATCGTATAGAAAACCCGGTCGAACATCTATAGAGGGGAGTTGATCTATTTTCACCCATTGATACACTAGATCATCACCTTCTACTCCGTAAAACTCTCCTGATTTGTTTAGTGTATTGGTGTCCACGTCCTCTGAATGAACGATATAATAAAGGCCTACCTCATGCACCTTCTTACCATTATGTACAAAAAAGTTTTCACTCGTACCTAACAAACGATCGATTTTGATATCGACCCCTAACTCTTCCATGAACTCTCTCTTAATGCTCGTGCTAGATTCTTCTCCAGCTGCTACTCGACCACCCGGGAGTGACCAAAATGTTTCATGCTTAATCCGATGAAGCAACACATAGTCCTGATTCAACCAAACACCAGCAACACGAAAGTTAAACTTCACATCCCCCATTTGAACCTTAATATCCATAGAACCCCCCCTTCCAGATTCTGAGATTATAACATGTCTAGAGGAAAGGAAGAAGAAATGAGCATTTTCACAAAAGTTTATTTTAATAAATACATCCTATGAAATTCCATCGACATCGTAGATAATTTGATGCACGAAAAAAGGTGCCAGACCCTAGCCTGGCACCTTTTTCTCTTTATTAATGTTCATTTAATTTTGGCTCAATCTCTAAAAACTTCATAATCGCAATAGCTAAGTCGGCTTTCGTTACCGCCTTATCTGGATGGAATTCATCTCCATTCCCTTTTACGATACCTAGACGGTTTACTAGAGCGATGTGACCAGCATACTCCTCACCTTCAACATCTTCAAATGCTGGTTGAAATACTCCCTCAAAGCTGGCAAGTTGATCGTAGCCCAAAGCTTCTACTAGAAGCTTTGCCATAAATGCTCGATCCGCTTCCTGATCCGGATAGAATTTGTTTTCATCGTCATCTAGAATATTACGCTGAACAGCACTATGAATATAACTAAAGTCTGCATGCTCTTCTGTCACATCTTCAAATGGCAGTTCGTCATTACGTCCGTAATAATAGCCATCATACCCTAAAGCTTTCATCATGAATTTTACTAATTCAGCTCTTGTCAGCTCTTCGTCTGGGTTCAGATTCCCATCCTTGTCAAGCTCTAAAATGTTGTAGTCTAACATATCCTGAAGCTGCTTTTTGTTTGGATGATCAGCGATATCTTTCGCTTCTTTTTCTTCTTTACTGTAAATTTCACCTGTCTCCTCATCAATCCATTCTCCAGTTTTAGCATCTAGATATACACGATAATCAGTAATTTCACGTGTTGGTTGATAGATCAGATTGGTATCCTTGATATCTTCTTCCTCTTCACTTCTTGGAACAGGTAAATGATGAGTTAAATCCATTTTGTAATTATCAAAAAGGATTTCTTTTGCTTTCTCTTCTGATATAACATCTTCTACATTAGGGAACTCAATATCGTGGTTCCAACGTTGATGATAATTAACGATTTTACCTGTATCGCTTAACACGGATACTGAAATTTGCTGGCCTTGTACTTGTAAGCCATTTTCTTTGCGAACAAAAGTTACTGTATAGGAACGCGGTACATCTTTTTCTCTGTATGTATTTTCTCGTGGTGTTCTTACGTACAGACGGTCTAATTTGCTTGAAGCTACCTTTTTCACAAGGTTCACAGCTTTCTCTTTTGCTTCCTCTTTTGTTACTTTTACCTCAAAGTCATCCGGCATCTTATCACCGTAATAGCGGTCTCGATCATCCCGGTAACTCATAAGCTCTCCTGTTTTAGCATCCACAGTGACCCGAATGTCCTCCATTGGATGAGGTCGCTGTTCATCGTTTCTCCAATAGAACCTCCATGTAGGGTTTTCGTCACCTCGGTAGTTATTTTCATCATAACTCGCATCCTGAAGTTCATAATTCTCTGGAATATCGAAAGCTCCAGTTACAACTTCAAGAGCTTCTTCTTGTGTTAACTCATTGTGTCGTTCTTTTAGTGGAGTAGCTTCGTCTGATACAGGATCTTCAGAAATCTTATATTCATCACTCTCTCCATACGGCTCTTGATAACGGTTTAACCACTCACCCGTTTCAGCATCTAGTAGGCCAAAGCCTCTATACCCTTCTTCAAACTTGCTAACCGGAATATAAACAAGTCTTGGTTCTGCTTCAACCCCAGGACGATAAGCATAACGATTCATCTGATATTGTAGTCCTGCCGTAAACTGTTCATAGAGTTTATCTGCCGCTTCTTTTTTCGAAAGGACTTCACTTGGATTTTCATAGTTTAAATCATATTCCCAGTTAAATCTCATACTTGTAATCTTTCCATTCCCATTGATGGAAAAATGAATACTATTGCGTTTATAAGGCACTCCATTCACTTGTTGATGAAACTCTACTTGATGTTCATAAGAACGACGGAAGGGTCTTTCTTGAGATCTTTTCTTCGTCACTTCATCGAGTACAAGGCCACCCTTTAAACCTGAGTGGTGTTTCATGATATAGGACTGTGCAATAGAAACAGCCTTATTATAATCAACTTCTGGTGGGAAATTTCGTTCTTCATCTTGTTCGTTATGATGTTGATGCAAAGAAATAACATCTCCTGTTTCTGCATCAACCGTTACACGAATATTATGATATGAGCGATCATCTCGTTTATTCCATCTAATTTGCCATACTTGTGTGTCACGATAACGAGTATCAAAACGAACGTCTTCACGCTCATAATCTTCTGGAATCTCAATAGCCTGCTTTGCTAATTTAATAGCTTCTTCTTTAGAGATCTTGGCTTCTTTCTTTGCCTCTTCTAATGCGACTTCATCAACCTTTTCATTACTTGAATTGCGATCGGTCGCTGCATATACCGGTGTCATGCTACCTGCAATCATCACCGTACACAGCATTCCAGACATCCATTTTTTCTTCATCCATCTCTCCCTTTCCTTTTGTTATTCCGTGTTTACTCTAGTGGTGTATCATGGTTGGAAAATTTCACTCCCTCAGATACTTACGAAGTAAAATATAAAATATGATTATAAAAGGAAATTTAAACCAATAACTAAACTTTATATCTTCTTCTCAAATCGAAAGGAAATTTAAACCATTTTTATCCTCTACTATAAAGACGAATGAAAGGGATAGGACGTTTCATTTTTTTGGAAATTATTTAGCAATTTATATTAACGATTATCCTTAACTGATTAAATGTTTGAATTTTTAATAAAAAAATTCATTCACACTATTGACTTTAATGCTTGAAAGCGTCTAAGATAGAAAGGAGTCAAACAATTTATATTTGAATGATATTTCTTTGGCGTAGACGGATTTGCAGTAATGAGACTCTTCCCTGTTCCAGAGAGCTAGTGGTTGGTGAGAACTAGTACACAGGAGTGTCATGAAGTACGTTCCCGAAGCTTTATTAACAGAATTAGAAAAAGGCGCCCTTTAAAAAGGCGCCTTTATTTATTGTATAATTATTTCATGATCTCCCTAACCTTCTCTGGAACCATAACCACTTCAGTATGTAGATCTACTGGTTCATAGTTAGCATCAATGCATTCGTCCCAATATTCTAAGTGCAAATGATCAATATCATGATCAGATTCTGTTAGAAAACCATACCAACTAATTTGATTGTTATCTAATTATATTAGGTTGAAAAGCTGCTCTGTATTAAGGAGCAGCTTACCTCTTGTTATCATTAATATATGTAATAAAATTCTCCAAAACTTTCTTGTCAGGTGGGCTTAAAGGAGATGGAAGGTCATCTAAGTTAAAATATTGCAATGCTTCGACTTCTTCTGGCTCTTTCCTTAGTTCACCTGAGAATTCTGTACAAACGTAAGAGGCGATCACATTGTACACTTCATCACCATGAGGATATTTATAATAAAGCTCTTCTCCAGAAAATATCTGAAAAAATTCAAGATGATGCGCTTTTAGTCCAGTTTCCTCCTGAAGTTCACGAGCTGCTACTTCCTGCAGTTCCTCTCCTGGCTCCAGAGAACCTCCAGGCAATCCCCAGCATTGATTGTCTGTTCTTTTCTGTAGAAGCAAGCGCCGCTCCTTATCCATAAGAAGAACACTGGCCCCCACTACTATTAAAGGTCTCCTTCCCAAAACCTTTCTTAGGTCCATAACATATCCCATATACGATCTCCTTTTAACTTATCTATTTAGCAAAACATGAGTAGGCCAATCTATCATTATAAAAAGGATGTTGTCCCATTGGGCATTACACCATACAAAACTGGTCCCTCATCCATATGATGTATTAATGGGTAAGGTGCTCATCTCATTTGACCTTATCTTACCTAAACTATGATGAAGGGAGATTTTTCTATGTCTTGCGGATACGGCTATGGAAGTAACTTTGTGTTGATTGTTGTACTGTTCATCCTTCTTATCATTGTTGGTGCATCTTTCTATTAAGCCGATAAATGTAACCTAAAAAACACCTAATCCTCTTGTGGGTTAGGTGTTTTTTCATAAGCAAAAATGCGGAAGATAATCATTCACCGCCATCTCCTCCACCATCACCATCTCCACCATAAAAGAAGCCTCCTGTACTAACGTCTCCTCTCCGACTACGTGCTGTGAGATTATCTTTCTTTGCAGCTACTCCACCTTTATCGAATTTAGCTAATTTAAGTACAATGATTATAATAATGAGAAGAGCAAAAAATAAGATAAACCCTCCCATTGCTATTCCTCCTCCCTTCGATTTTGTACCAAAAGAATGCACATGGTTAAAAAAGCTGCCACCAAACCACAAAGCAATACACTTAGCAGAAATGTAAATGTGTTAAAGTATATGGAATTTGTGAACTGATTCCACCCTATATGATACTCTTCATTATTAGACCCCAATAAAGCATTCCGTACAGCTTGTGCTTTTGATTTGATTGGGAAAAATACACCCACAAAGCCAATCACACAAAGAGTTAAAAAACTTAGCACAATACGCTTGCTTCTTGTTGCAAGAAGCCAACGTGTAACCAATTCAATCGTAAAATAATAAAAAACCATAAAAAACGGCCAAAGTATCATTAGAAGAAGCAACCAAGGATTACCGTTTCCATGTGAAGCTTCTGGTGATGCTGTTCCAATGTTCATCATGAAGAAACAACCATAAGTAACTACTAGACAGATAAACCAGATTATCATTTTCCATTTACTCAATACTTATTCCCCACCTCCGCCGTCACTGCCGAAGCCTCCATCACCACCAAAGAAACCTCCGCCACCAGAGTCGGAATGGTCATGATGATCGCCGCTATGAAATCCTCCACCTGATGCCTTCTTACCTATATTAATTACGACAATAATAATAATAAAGATAACAAATAATGCTTCCATTTTTATCACCTCTTATATTATTAGTACGTTTTTATTTTTATTAAGTTTCATAATCTGGAAAATCAAAGTACCAAAAAAGACCTCGGATCTTGTTCCGAGGTCTTTTAAAAACTGCTCTATTTTTTTCGAATACCAATCTGCCTACCAGCTTGTTTAGGACGATCCTTTTTTGAATCTACTACGAAAATCTCTTCAACTTTCTTAGCTACTTTTTCAGGAAAAGGAGCTGGACGACCTTCTTTTTGATCCATACCCATAAGCATCAGTTCCATCGTTGAAACAATGTCTCCTTGAGCATTTACCATCGTTAGGAACTGATGCAATCGTTTTTCATCAGTATCTAGAAGCTGACTTTTGATTGTAAGGGTCTCCCCTTCATGAGCTTCCTTTAGGTAACAAATATGGGTTTCCAAGGTAAAAATCGTGTAAGAATGCTCTGCACGTCCACTTTCACCCAAACCAATATAGTCTAAAAACGCTTCTCCAGCCCAACTAAACGCTCGAGCATATTCCGCATCGTTCATGTGACCATTGTAATCCACCCATTCAGGGAGCACTTTTTGTTCAAAGCTAAATGTTTGTTCCAAGCTTACACCTCCGATTTATGCTTTTTCTTTCTTCTGTTCTTCAGGCCAATATTCCTTCACGAGATCAAGCAGACGAACTAAAAATTCATTTCGATTCTGATCTAATTCAGACATAGATAAATCGCCTGCTTGCTGCTCGCAACCTGATACGACCTTGTCATAAAGCTCATCGGTTAATTCTGGTGCTTCAAGTTTTGTCCATGGCTTTTTCAATGCTGGTCCAAATTGTTTAAGCATGTGACGCATACCACCTTCTCCTCCTGCTAAGTGGAAGGTAAGGAATGGGCCATACTGAGCATAACGTTGTCCTGCTCCATATATAAACGCTTGGTCCACCTCTTCAGTAGTTGCAATGCCTTCATTCACAATATGAAGAGACTCGCGCCAAATGGCTTCGATTAAACGGTCCGCTATATGCCCTTCAATTTCATGACGGACAAGTAATGCTTTCATATTTAGACCTTCAAAGAAGCCTTGCGCTTTCTCCACATTTTCTTTTGTCGTTGCTTTTCCTGGTACTACTTCAACCAATGGTAAGATATAAACTGGATGGAATGGATGCGCCACAACGAAACGCTCCGGATGTTGCAAATTAGCTTGTAACTCCGACGGCATAATACCTGACGTGCTTGATCCAATTACCGCATCAGACTTAGCATGCTGATCAATATTTTGTAGCACAGTTTGCTTTAATTCTTCAACCTCCGGAACATTTTCTTGAATGAAATCAGCACCTGCTACAGCTTTTGCAAGATCCTTTTCAAACGTTAAACGATCCTTTGAAGCTCCTTCAGCCAAACCTAGTTCTTCCACATAAGGCCAAGCATGATCAACCGCTTTTCGCATACGTTCTTCTGCGCCATCAGCAGGATCTGTCGCCACTACATCATAACCATGTGCTAAAAAGCGAGTAATCCACCCGTTTCCGATAACGCCTGTACCAACTACTGCAACCTTCTTGATCTGTGCTGTCATACTTACTTCCCTCCATGCGGATTGCGTAGATTTAAATACTCTCGTGCTTCTTGTGGTGTCATCGGTTCAATGCCATGTCCGCCAAGCATTGATACAGCTTTGTCTACCAATTGTTCATTTTTAGCTAAGACGCCTTTTGAAAGGTACATGTTGTCTTCAAGACCCACTCGAACATTTCCACCTAAAAGAGCTGCTTGAGCAGCGATTGGGAACTGCATGCGTCCAATTCCAAATGCAGACCAATGGGCATTTTCAGGTAAGCGATTTTTCATATACATCATCGTTTCTGCATCAGCTTCTGCTCCCCATGGGATCCCTAGGCAAAATTGGAACATTGGATCTCCATCTACAAGTCCTTCCTGGATAAGTTGTTTAGCAAAGCGAAGATGACCTGTATCAAAACATTCAAGTTCTGGCTTTACGCCACTTTCCTGCACTAGTTTTGCTTGTTCACGTAACCAATCTGTTGGACTCATATAGATCATATTGCCGAAGTTTGTACTTCCACAATCAAGCGTACACATTTCTGGTAGAAGTTCGCCTACCGGTTCGTGACGTTCAGATGGTGTTTGAATATCCGTTCCATCCCCACCTGCAGCTGGAGTTGCAAGACTTGGAATAAAGTCTCCACCTCCACCAGATGTAATGTTAATAATGACATCTGTCTCAGACTCACGAATGCGATCTACAATTTCACGGTAATGATCTAAATCATGGCTAATACCACCAGTTTTTGGATCACGTGCATGAACGTGAGCTACTGTTGCTCCTGCTTTTGCTGATTCAATTGCGGAATCTGCAATCTCCTTAGGTGTCACTGGTACGTTTGGGTTCTTCTGTGTTGTATCTCCTGCACCTGTTACGGCTGCTGTTAGTAAGACTTTATTTTTCACTATGAACTCCTCCTTCGAATTAAATCACTATTTGAAACTATACCATCTGGACTGTAAAGTTTCAAATGCTTCTTTTATGTAATATTTCCACAACATAGGTCATTATTCTAAGGCAAATTGAAAAAGCATTTCGGTATTGTTACGATTAGATGGATAAATAAAACCTAACTATGTGAGGGAAAAATTATGCCTAGAGTATCGAAACGGCAGAAATTATTAGAAGCAGCAGCTTTAATCGTGCATAACCAAGGTATTGATGCACTCACCCTTGATGCTGTAGCGAAACAAGCTGAAGTGAGTAAGGGTGGATTGTTATATCACTTTGAGAGTAAAGAGGCTCTAGTAAAAGGGCTCGTTCAACATATGGACAATATATACCGTGAAAATGTAGAAGGTTCTACTAAAGATGACTCAGAGGAAACTGGAAAATGGACGAGAGCCTTCGTCAATACGATGTATAAACAAAGTCTTGAAAATAAAGAAATTAGCGCAGGTATGCTTGCCGCACAAGGAATTAACCCTGATTTATTAAAGCCGCTTCAAGAAACGTATGATCATTGGCAAGAGCAGATCCAACAAGATGGACTTGATGAAGTACAGGCTACGATTTTGCGTTTAGCCGTAGATGGCTTATGGCTTTCTGAAATATTTGGACTTGGAACATTAGATCAAGAGATGCGAAAGCGTGTATTAGAAACCTTGCTACAACAAACCCATTCTAAAGAACAGTCATAAAAAAATCACCCGAAACTCGGGTGATTTTTTAATATTTAATTCCGCTATTTCCACCTAATTCATCATTAATAATCCCAATTCCTTCAATTTGTTTATCTTGTACATCAGGTTGAATGGAAGGATTTAAAGGATAAGCGTTACCATTAAATTTTAATTCTTTGTACCTCGGCTCCATACCTCCACCAGCAACATACATGACAATGTTTTTCCAACCATTCGTTTTCTTCTTCCGAATAATAACGGGATTACGAACTAATGAAAACTTAGAAATCAGATCATAGTCTTGTGTGAAAATAAGTCCACTACATCCACCTGTCCCACAAACGTATGGACCAACCAAGAATACAAATGTTTCTGGTACTTGATCATCATTAAGATCAATTCGGTTGTAGTAATAGGTAATCTGATCTTTACCTTTCTCTAAATCATAAGCCTTGCTAAACGCTTGTTCTAGCTTTGAATCTGGAAGGGTTTCAGAGTTCATATACTCTACTTTACTGAGATCTAGTTTATTTTGTGTTTCTTTAGCTTTAACAGTTGTTGCATATGAAGTACTTGAACATTGAATATAAATCAACCCTATTACTACTGATGCTAATATCCATTTCATTCTCGTGTACACCCTCATCACTCCAAAGCTCGCCTAGTATTTTATATCGTTAAATAGTTTTCCCAATCTAGATGTGCTTATGTGATGTTACTTCTTTTCCTCTTTCTCTTTAATCTCTACTTTACAGCAATCCTTCTTCTTATTCCCTTTACCTGTTAATGCTTGAATAAGTTTTTTCATACTTCTCCACCTCCTTAAATCAATTTTTTTGATTAATTAAATCATATAAAATATCCATCCTGACACGGTGGACATAACAATGACTGACACGACAAAAGTTACAACGAGTTCTTTCTTAAAAATAGACTTTAACAGAATGACTTCTGGCAAGCTTGCACCTGCTGAACTTATAAGCATAGCCATTACAGGTCCTAAAGCCATACCTTTTAAAATCAGTACTTGAGATATCGGCACCATACTCGAAAGACGTATATACAAAGGAATTCCTAATATTGCAGCTACAGGAACTAACCACCATGCTTCTTCTCCAAATACACTAGCGACAAATTCAGTTGGTACTAAGCCATGTATAACCGCTCCGATAAAAGCACCCAATACTAAATATGGGAGTACTGTTTTCATGAGACCTACCGTTTCTTTCCATGCAACTCTTAAGGATGTATCCGATTCTTCATCTGGAGCAAATCCTGTAACAACTTCATCTTTAACGGATTTTTCGAATCCAAATGTATGAAGGAGTAAACCTATTACAATGGAGAAAACAGTGGTGATCACCGTGTAAACAATCGTCACTTTCCACCCTAGAATTACGCCCATAACTGTTAATATCGTAGGATCTAATAATGGAGAGGCGAATAGAAAAATCATCACCATACCGAAATTTAGTTTTTTGTTCAGCATATTAACCACCACTGGAATGGTTGAGCATGAACAGAAGGGTGTTATAAATGCAAAAAAGACTGCAATCAAAGAACCTACAAGCTTATTACTGTTTGAAAGTAATTTCTCAACTTTTTGATACGGGATGTATTTCTGTAAATAATTCATGAGTAAAGACACACCTATAAACAGAACAACCAATTCCAATGCAATCATGACAAAACTTTTTAACGTTTCTCCTATCATAGGACCAACCCCTTAAATCAAATTATTTTGATTAATTGTGCACAATAAACCTTATAAGAGGTTTATTGACCGCTCGGCTTAAATAAACAACATAGTTCTTCAGATAGCAAAGCGTTTACAGTTTCTTCTTTAATCCAATAGTAGCTCCACGTACCTTTCGTTTCTTTATGAATAAGATCAGCTTTTAGAAGAATTTTCAAATGATAAGATAGTTTAGACTGAGAGAGATTCATATCGTCTACTAAATCACATACACATGTTTTTCCCCTTCTCGTTAATATGTTCATGATTTGCAAGCGTTGTTCATCAGCCAAAGCTTTGAACTTTTGGACATAAGGAGCAAAATCGACTGTATTATCGGTTTCTAGAACCGGAAGTTCTTTCATCATGTTCACCCTTCCCTTAAATCAAAAATTATTGATTAATATAATATTTACATAGTTTTCCTTTTAATTCAACCACTAAATCAAAAAAAGTTGATTTTTACATAAAATTCATTGTTTATATAAGTAAATAATTATATAATGATGCACGGAGGTGCAGGTGGATGAACAAGACAGTTTTATCCTTGCAAGAAACATCTAAAGCGTTGAAGCTATTAGGAGATCAGACTCGTTTAACCATACTAGGCTTACTCAAAGATAACGAATGCTGTGTTTGTGAATTTGTTGAGATTTTAGAGATGTCTCAACCTGCCATAAGTCAGCATTTGAGGAAGTTGCGCGATGTTGGAATTGTAAAAGAGAAACGCAAAGGACACTGGATCTTTTACTCTTTAAATGAAAGCCACGAAGCATTTGAGCTCATATCGGAGATTATCAAATATATTCCAGATCAAAAAGAGAAAATTATTGAACTCGAGAAAAGTGGTAAACGTATTACATGTGAATAAGAAGGGGGAATCTTTTTTGCAAGCATCAGTACTATTAGCTATTTTAATATTTTTACTTACATTAGTTCTTGTCATCTGGCAACCCAAAAACCTAGGAATTGGTTGGTCGGCATGTGGAGGTGCAATCCTTGCACTTCTTGTAGGTGTTGTTAATTTTCAAGATGTTGCAACCGTTACAGGGATTGTATGGAATGCAACACTAGCTTTCATTGCTATCATAATAATTTCTTTAATCCTAGATGAAATTGGTTTTTTCGAATGGTCTGCTTTACACATGGCACGCATTTCAAATGGAAATGGGATAAAAATGTTCATCTACATTACATTACTTGGTGCAGGAGTAGCTGCTTTGTTCGCAAATGATGGTGCAGCGTTAATCTTAACGCCAATTGTACTGGCGATGGTCCGTGCCTTGAACTTTAAAGAGCGCATGATCTTCCCGTTTATTATGGCAAGTGGTTTTATCGCCGACACGACTTCCTTACCCCTTGTCGTAAGTAACCTGGTTAACATCGTATCAGCTGACTTTTTTGATATTGGCTTTTTAGAGTATGCATCTAGAATGATTATTCCAAACTTCTTTTCTCTCGGTGCTAGCATTCTTGTTCTATATTTATTTTTCCGAAATGATATACCAAGAACGTATGATATGAACCAAGTAAAAACACCAAGTGATGCAATTCAAGACCACAAGATGTTTCGTTTATCTTGGTGGATATTGGGGATTCTACTTATTGGTTATTTTGCAAGTGAATTTTTCACCATACCGGTATCCATTATAGCTGGTATCGTCTCTATCTTTTTCTTAATTATGGCGAGACGCAGTCCTGCAGTAGAAACCGCTACTGTTGTAAAAGGTGCACCATGGGCCATCGTTTTCTTCTCTATCGGAATGTACGTTGTGGTTTATGGTTTACGTAATGTAGGGCTTACAGATGTGCTAGCGAATGTAATCGAAGCAGCAGCTGATCAGGGACTCTTTATTGGTACCATATCCATGGGCTTCATCGCAGCGATTTTATCATCTGTTATGAATAACATGCCTACTGTTATGATTGACGCTTTAGCTATCGCAGACTCCAGTGCTTCTGGCATCATGAAAGAAGGACTTATTTATGCCAATGTCATAGGTAGTGATCTTGGTCCAAAAATCACACCAATTGGCTCTCTAGCCACATTATTATGGCTACACGTATTATCTCAAAAAGGGGTTAAGATCTCTTGGGGATACTACTTTAAAATCGGAATCATTCTAACGATTCCAACCTTAATCATTACATTAGTGGGTCTTTACCTCACTTTATTACTTCTATAATATTTAAGTCAAAGGAGTTAGATCGATATGACAAACAAAAAACCAGTACTTTACTTCTTATGCACAGGGAACTCTTGCCGTAGTCAAATGGCTGAAGCTTGGGGAAAACATTATTTAGGAGATAAATGGGAAGTAAAAAGTGCAGGTATTGAAGCGCATGGTTTAAACCCAAATGCTGTGAAAGCAATGAATGAAATTGGAATGGATATTACAGGTCAATCATCTGATATCATTGATCCTGAAATCTTAAACAACGCTGAATTTGTCGTAACATTATGTGGGGATGCTCGTGACAAGTGTCCAATGACACCTCCTCATGTACGAAACGAACATTGGGGTTTTGATGATCCTGCTAAGGCTGAAGGAACAGAAGAAGAAAAATGGGCTTTCTTTCAACGTGTTCGTGATGAAATTGGTGACCGTATTAAAGTATTCGCAGAGACAGGAAAATAATAAGCAATGAGCTCAGTATTGAACTGAGCTCTTTTATTTAACAAATATTCTATATCTGTACAATACTTTCATGTACAAAGCACAAACTATAAACCCTGCCAAATAAATTAAAAATGTAAATCCTATATTCCACCCACCATAATAGTTCACCTTTCCTATACTCACAGCGAAAAACTCAAAGGATGTAGTGGTGATTGTGAATAACACAATTAAAAAAATCGAACCCACATTATATCTTATTTTTATATACGTAAATGCACAAGTCAACAATGGGAAGTAGCCTATGCTAAATGGCATCGCTGATAATGACGGATTTTCATGAGTTGGGGTGACAACCCAAAACAAATTATATCCCCAATCATTTGCCATAAATGCAATGGATATCCCTAAAGGAAACATCAAGATAACGATTTTCGATGCTTTTATAAAAAGAAAAATACAAAATATCCAAGGGATCAACATACCTATAATAACATTCGTCAGCATTTAACCACTCTTTTTAAATATCAGTATGCGTAGTTTCAGCTAATTTTATTATGACACTTGTAGCCTGATGTTGAAGTCCTTGTGTTTAGTCAACCATGGCTTTGACCGTGATGCTTCATTGCTTGATAATAGCCACGTAAACATTGAACGAATAAATGATTGTTTTATAGCTGGAAACGCTTCTAGTGAACCTTCATTGGAAGGCTTATACGCTGCAGGAGCCTTTCAGGTTGCTGCTATGCTAATGCGGTGAACAAAGCGAAAACGTATATCCAACCAGACGCAACAGCGAAAGGTATGGTTTCTTCTCATCATTCCATATTTAAAGAGCGCAATAAAAAAATTGTACGGGAACTCTTAAAATAATAAAAGGACATATTCAAAAAGAGGTAGACAGATTTGATGCTACCTCTTTTTGATTACCTACACTTCAGGTACAAATGTTTTACAATCTGTTTCCTCACTTGTAGAGGCTTGATCTCCTCTGTGACTAACTACATAAATTTCTTCAGCATGACACTTGTTACCTTGACCCCAATACTTGCAATTGTTTACTTCGCACAATACATCTTTTGCCATGATGTCACACCTCCTTGTAGATTAGGTTGAGCAGGTTGTGATGGATTCATACCATTTTGACATCAAAGCTTAACCGTTAAAAAAAGCCAAGAGCCTTTAGCTCTTAGCTTATTAACGTACCGAATAAGAGGTCCTTTATTAACTGATGATTTCTTTGGGACCTATAAAACAAATGAGAGGCACCCAACATTGGGTGCCTCTCACATTCATTTACTCAACTGTAACACTTTTAGCTAAGTTACGTGGTTTATCTACGTCACAGTCACGGTGAAGTGCTGCGTAATAAGAAATAAGCTGTAATGGTACTACAGAAACAAGTGGCGCTAGAAGTTCATCCACCTCAGGAAGAACGAACGTGTCACCGTCTTGTTCCATTCCCTTCATGCTGATCACGCATGGATTCGCTCCTCGAGCTGCTACCTCTTTTACGTTTCCTCGGATCGATCCGTTAACGTCTTTTTGTGTAGCTAGTGCTACCACTGGAGTACCTTCCTCAATTAGAGCAATGGTACCATGTTTTAGCTCGCCTCCAGCAAACCCTTCAGCTTGAATATAAGAGATCTCTTTAAGTTTTAGCGCTCCTTCTAATACAACATAGTAGTCAATACTACGGCCAATGAAGAAGCAGTTTCTTGTCGTTGGTAAGAAGTCTGCTGCGATCTTCTCCATTTCCTCTTTTTGATCACATAGAGCTTCCATTGCGTTAGCTGCAATTCCAAGCTCTTTCATTGGATCAAATTTCATATCAATGCCTTTAGCTTGGGCTGTATCAACCGCCAGAATGGCTAATACGGCCATTTGAGCTGTGTAAGCTTTTGTAGAAGCTACAGCAATCTCAGGACCGGCATGTAAGTGTAGTGTGTAATCAGATTCACGAGAAAGGGTTGATCCAGGGACGTTTGTAATCGTAAGGGATGGGTGACCCATCTCTTTTGTTTCAACAAGTACTGCACGGCTGTCTGCAGTCTCCCCACTCTGAGAGATGTAAACAAACAGTGGCTTTTCAGAAAGCAATGGCATATTGTAAGAGAATTCGCTAGCTACGTGAACTTCTACTGGAACTTTTGCTAGCTTCTCAATAAACTGCTTCCCAATTAGACCAGCATGATAACTTGTGCCACATGCAATAATATAAACACGATCACAATCCATCATAGCTTGGCGTACGTCTGGATCAAGCTTAATTTGGTCGTTATCATCCTTATACTCTTGGATAATACGACGAATAACAAATGGTTGCTCATCAATTTCTTTGAGCATGAAGTGTGGGTACGTTCCTTTTTCAATATCACTTTCATCAATTTCAGCTGTGAATGGTTCACGGTCTACCTTTGTACCGTCTAGTTTTTGGATCTGAACCTGATCACGCTGAACAATAACAATTTCTTTATCCTCTAGTTCAACGAATTGATCCGTAACTTGTAGCATTGCCATTGAGTCACTTGAAACGACGTTAAAGCCATCTCCTAGGCCTACAAGCAATGGGCTTTTATTTTTCGCTACGTAAATGATGTCAGGGTTCTCAACATCCATAATCGCTACTGCATAAGAGCCTTTCATAAGAGAAATTGCTTTGGTGAATGCTTCTTGCACATCTCCCATCTCGTTATAAAGGTTCTCAACTAGTTGGACAATGATTTCCGTGTCCGTTTCACTTTTCATATCTACATCTGATAGGTACTCACGCTGTACCTCTTCGTAGTTTTCAATTACTCCGTTGTGAACGATCGTGAAGCGACCAGACGCGCTCTGGTGAGGGTGCGCATTTTCGTAACTTGGGGCACCGTGTGTCGCCCAGCGGGTATGGCCGATTCCTTGCGTTGCACTAACGTCTTTTTTCTCAACTTCTTCACGAAGTGCTGCGATACGTCCTTTCACCTTCGTGATGTGAACACCTGCGTCATTTAATTCTGCGATCCCTGCTGAATCATATCCGCGGTATTCAAGCTTTTCAAGTCCTTTTAGTAAAATCTCTGTTGTATCTTGTGTTCCAATATATCCTACAATTCCACACATATCGTTGTTTCCTCCTTTTAGTAAAGGGGCAAACAAACGAGCCTTATTTTCGGGGCAGTTGTTTGCCCCTTTCTCATGAATGTTGTCACCTTATACGCATCTTTTGTGCAAAGAGTCGCCTCTTTGTTTTAGATGAGTATGTTTCGGTTGAGGTGTAAACAACCGGGAGGCATCCGCCGAAAACTCGATGAACCTCCTCCTCGTCAACTATACCTTTTGCAAGGAATAGTCCAGGCGCTTTTTTATTATATGGTGAATGACCTTCTATCCCCCTCACCCATTTTGAATGCCTTAAAGAGCATTCCTTGTGTTAATATCCATCATTAGAGTGTGTTAAACCTCTAATCTAAAGAAAAACAAGGAACATTTCTCATTTTACTCTAATTTGAAATTGTTGGTCAATAACGTTTGTGTTACAACTTCATTGCAAAAATGACAAGAGTTTGAAAAAGAGCAATGTTTTTTTGGTAGAACCTTGTATAATAAAATATGCGCAAACGGCTCGTTTGGTGCCATTTGCGCATAGTATATACTAGTCTCTCATGCCTAATTCTTGATCAACCACGGAAACTACTTTTTCTACATATTTTTCGCATTCTTCTTCAGTAGGTGCTTCGACCATCACACGAACAAGAGGTTCTGTTCCTGAAGGGCGTACAAGCACACGTCCGTGCTCACCCATCTCTTCTTCAACTACTTCAATAGCTTCAGTTACACGTGGATTTGTCATTACTTTATTTTTATCAATTACACGTATGTTTTTAAGAACCTGAGGATACTTTTTCATTTCACCAGCAAGCTCCGATAATGTTTTACCTGTATCCTTTAATACATCTACAAGTTTAAGTGCAGAAAGTAAACCATCACCTGTCGTATTGTAATCTAAGAAAATGATATGACCAGACTGCTCTCCACCAAGGCTATAGCCGCCTTTACGCATTTCCTCCATTACATAACGATCTCCAACAGAAGTTTTATCACTCTTCATACCGTTTGCTTCAAGCGCTTTATAGAAACCAATATTACTCATAACAGTTGACACAACAGTATTATGACGTAAGCGACCTTTGTCATTCATATGCTTAGCACAAATGAACATAATTTGATCTCCATCTACGATTTCGCCGTTTTCATCAACAGCAATAAGACGATCTCCATCTCCATCAAAAGCAAGACCAATGTCTGCACCTTTTTCTTTCACAAAGTCCTGAAGAGCTTCTGGATCTGTTGAACCAACACCATCATTGATATTAAGTCCATCTGGAGATGCTCCAATTGTCGAAATATCCGCTTCTAAATCTGCAAATAAATGTGGTGCAATTGCAGATGTGGCACCATGTGCACAGTCTAGCGCAACGTGAAGTCCTTCAAAATCATAATCAATCGTTTGTTTAAGATACTGAATATACTTTTGGCCGCCTTCAAAGTAATCATTTACTTGGCCAATATCTGCACCAGATGGACGTGGTAATTCATCCTCTTCTTGATCCATCAATGTTTCAATTTCATTTTCTTGATCATCCGTTAGTTTAAAGCCATCCGGACCGAAAAATTTAATGCCATTATCCTCTACAGGGTTGTGAGAAGCTGAAATCATCACACCCGCTTCAGCACCCATTGCCTTCGTTAGAAAAGCTACACCTGGTGTTGAGATAACGCCCAAGCGCATAACTTCTGCACCAATGGATAACAAACCTGCCGTTAATGCATTCTCTAGCATTTGGCCTGAGATACGTGGATCACGACCAATTAGAATTTTTGGTTTAGATTGTCCTTTTGTAAGAACATATCCTCCAAAGCGTCCGACTTTATATGCTAACTCTGGTGTCAATTCTGTGTTTGCTACTCCTCGAACACCGTCTGTACCAAAATATTTTCCCATGCTTCAATCGCTCCTTCATTCTTGGCAAGTGAATAGTTTATTACTCTATACGAATTTGTGCTTCTTCGTTACTAAGTTGCCAATCTAAATTTTCCGGACCATCCACTTCGATCGGGACACTAGACTCTCCAGTTTCAGCATCTTGAACATCAATGAAAGCAGTAAAGTCCTCTGCTGAAAGGTCTGCTAATGAAGATTCAGTTCCCGTTACCGTAATGTTGATAGTTTGATCTTCTGGGGTGATAAATGTAATTGATTGATCTTGCTGGAGATTTTCTACTTCTAATTCAACATTATTCACTGTTTTTTCAATTGTGTTTTCTACATCTACGATCGCTTCTACCTTCTTTGGTTCTACTCTATTGGCTTTAGATGGCATTGGCACATCAAGGGTAAGCATCGTATCTTTTGTGACTTGAGAAAGGTCGACACTTATATTATTAAGTGATTCGATTTTGTCTAACACATCATTAGGAGCATATACTTCAACAGATGACGGATTCGCCGTAATTGATTTAAGACTTAAACCGTCTTGTAACTCCCCTTGCGTCTGGAACTCTACAGGCACCTCTTTATGAGGAGATACAATAGGTACTTTTACTTTAACTGATGAAGGTTCCACAAACACATTCAATTCATTTCCTTGCTCATCATACACTTTAACTGGAGCTTCTTTTTTCGTAAAGGTCTCACTTTTTCCGGTTACATCCACAATTGCTTTTACCAAAGATACTTTCGAAACTTCTGATTTAGATCCAGTTACTTGGACCTCTCTTGGAGTAACTGTGGGATCATCAATTGTATATCCATCCTCTATCGATTTTCGATTCATAAAATCTGTTTCGACTCCAAATGTCTCCGTTAAGCGCTCTTCTAAAGTAATTTGAATATTTTCTGGTTGTATGTACACTGACAATTGGTTAGCTAAGCCACTTGCCTGAATAGGAACCGTATGTGTACCTGCCTCTAGATCTTCCAAGTCAATGAACACATCAAAATTCTTTTGACGTATGGTTTTCGTAACCACACTATTCGGTCCTTCCACCGTAACTGTGACGTTCTCAGGCACATTTTTTACAACATATTTTGTTTCATCCATGTAAACCTGCAACGGAACATTGTTCATCGTTGCCAGTTCATTGTTCCCCTCAGAAAAGAATGTAGAATCTGAACGCGTATTTCCTTCATCCAAATTAACGGATGCAAATAATAATAACGTAAGCAGAAAAGAGAGAACACGAATGAACCACGGACTCTTTAGCCATTTATCCATCTTTATTCCCCCTCCAATTCCAACTTTTCGTCGTAGGGGCTTTCGGTACCATGTCCAATTCTCGCTCAAGAATATTTCTTAAATCGTCTTGATCCAAGTCTCGGTGAAGCTCACCATTTTTCGTACATGATATATTACCTGTTTCTTCAGATACCACGATCGTAAGTGCATCTGTCACTTCACTAATACCAAGTGCTGCCCTGTGCCTCGTTCCAAGTTCTTTTGAGATAAAAGGACTCTCTGAAAGCGGCAAGTAACAAGCAGCAGCTGTTATTTCATTATTCGTAAGTATAACTGCCCCATCGTGTAGTGGTGTATTCGGTATAAATATATTCGTTAAAAGCTCATTTGTCAGTGTTCCGTTCACCGGAATACCGGTCTCAACATAGTCTCCCATTCCAGTCTCTCTTTCAATCGTTATCAATGCACCGATACGGCGCTTGGCCATATAATTACATGATTTCATGATAGCCGAAACGGTTTCTTTAAATGTTTCTTCTTCATTCGTTGAGTTTCGAGCAAAAAAGCTTCCTCTACCAAGCTGTTCTAGTGCTCGGCGTAGTTCAGGTTGGAATAATATAATTACACCAAGAAAACCCCATGTCAAAGCCTGCGACATTAACCACATGAGCGTCTTAAGCTGTAAAAAGTAACTAATTAACCAGATACCTAAAACGACAAAGATCCCTTTCAGTAACTGGACAGCTTTCGTTCCGCGAATCAACATGATTAATTTATATAAAACAAACCAGACAAGGGCTATATCTATAACGATCCGTACGTAACCTAATGCGTCTAATCCCCCATCAAGCATGTCTACACTTCCTTCTGTCCTAAACGTCAAATTTAATATAATACAATCTATAATACATCACATTAATTATAGCATACTTCTCTTTATGAAAAATAACACAAAGCAGTTCATAATGTGTAAAAAAACAAGCTACCCGAACTGAGCAGCTTGTTTTAATATTTATTTACCTAATGAAAAGATATCTTTCGCAGTCTTTTTCAAGTTATACCACATCCACTCAAACACTTGGTTTACTTGGTTTAACTCTCCTGTTACTTCGCCGGCAGAGGCCTTTAAATTCTCACCATTAATAAGGATAACATCGCCATTCACTTTCCCCTCAATTTTGAGGTTCCCGTTTTTTACAACTAAGTCCCCTTCAACTGTTTTACCTTCTGGAACAATCACAGTATTTTCTTGAATAACAATATCCTTTTGTTTAGAAACACTTATCTGATGATCCTGACTCCAAGTAGAGAATATCCCACCAAACATCAGTATAAAAAAGATCGCAGCTGCAGTTAGCACCGGATGTGCTTTTAGCCAACGCTTATAGCCTAAAGATTTCTTTTGTTGCGGAAGATTCCCCATTACTTTATCGGTAAAGCCTGTTGGTGCCTGAACTTGATTTGCACTCTGCACCATAGCAATTGTTCGTTTTAATTCATGAAAATGCTTTTGACAATCATCACAGTTTTGAAGGTGCTGACGCAATTCTATCTCTTCTTCTTTGGTCAAATCGTCGTCTAAATGTTTATGCATCAACACAACAGCTTCATTTGAACATTTCAATACTCCCTCACTCCTTTTCTACAGGTTTCGAAGCTTTTTACGAAGCGCTTCTCGTCCACGGTGTACACGCGTCTTCACGGTACCGACGGGGATATCTAAAATATCGCTAATCTCCTGTAATGAAAGCTCATCTATATAACGTAAAACAATAACAGAACGATACTTCGATGGTAACGAAAGAATTTCTTTATGAATGTACTCTTGAATTTCTAAGCTTTCCACTTCTTCATCTGGTGAAATTTGATCAGCTGAAATTTGAGAATACATGGTTAACCCTTCGGTACCCTTAACCTCTGCATCTAAAAAGTAGTCAGGTTTTTTCTTTCGTATTCGATCAATCGATAAATTCGTTGCTATACGATACAACCAGGTAGAAAATTTCCTGTTTTCATCAAATGAATGAATGTTCGTATAAGCCCTTAGAAATGCTTCTTGTGCAATATCTTCAGCCTCATGAGCATTCCCTAACATCCGAAAACAAATTTGATACACTTTGTTTTCGTAAAAGGAAACGACTTCCCCAAATGCCGATTGATCACCTTTTTTAATCTTTTTGATTTTCTGTTTAATAAATATCTCCATGGAATATACCTCCGCTAATGCTGCGGTTACCCCTTATACGAACAACCCCACCAATAGGTTTCACATTTATAAAAAGAAATTAGAAAAGCGAAAGCGCACGTTTAGCAACGAAGGGGCGCTTGAGCTAGCCATCTATGAGCAACACCTAAGCAATGCAACTATACAAACCTTATACATTTATATTTTTTTATTAAAAATAGGTTTAGAATTGAAAATAGTGGGTACACTACCTTAAAAGTATATCATGATAATGTAAAAGGAGGATAGATATGTATGTGTAAAAATATTCTAAATGAGATAGAATATTGCAGAGAAAAGATGGTTCAGCTAACAACAACAATGCCCTTATCATCTGAAGAAGTAGTAGCAGTAAGCTCTAAACTGGATTACTTACTTAATGAATACGAAAAAACAAAAACAAAATGACGAAACAGCAACTACATGACCAACACATAGTTGCTGTTCCCCCTCAAAATTATCCTATTTTAACTTTTCTCCAAATAAAGAACCCATAAGTCCTACAGCCACAGATGCCGTAGTATTTTTTTCGTCCAATATCGGGTTTACTTCTACAAATTCAGCAGAAGTTATAAAGTTTGCCTCAGCAAACATCTCCATAGCTAAATGACTCTCACGATAACTAATTCCACCCATAACAGGTGTGCCTACTCCAGGAGCATCATGAGGATCTAACCCATCTAAGTCAAGGCTTAAATGAACACCATCCGTACGGTCTTTTAAATATTCCACAGATTCTTGAATTACTTTCGTCATACCCATACGATCAATTTCATGCATCGTGTACACTTTGATACCCTTCTCTTTAATTAATTCTTTTTCTCCATCATCTAAAGAACGGGCACCAATAATCACAATATTTTCTGGCTTAATTTTAGGTGTGTAATCTTTAATACCAGTCAGACGATCATGACCAATACCTAAACTTACAGCTAAAGGCATACCATGTATGTTGCCTGAAGGTGACGTATCACCGGTGTTCAAGTCCCCATGGGCATCATACCAAATAACTCCCAGATTTTCGTAATGTTTCGATACACCTGCTAATGTTCCAATAGCAATGCTATGATCCCCACCAAATATCAATGGAAACCTTCCATTCTCCACTACTTCATCTACTGAATTAGCTAGTTGAGCATTTCCTTCTGCAACTTCTTTTAAATTACGCAGGTTATCTTCAATTTGCACTTCTTTGCGGTTTGGACGAGGGATTTGAATATCTCCAAGGTCTTCTACATCATACTTAAGCTGTTCTAACCGTTCAATAACTCCAGCATAACGAATAGCACTTGGACCCATATCCACTCCGCGACGTAATTGACCTAAATCCATCGGAGCACCGATAATTGATAAGTTTTTGTTCATTGTCCATCCTCCTTTGACTCTACTATTAATTGTAGACAGAGATAGACCAATGACTCAACTGGACATAATTTTGTATATATATGCGCTTTCATAGGGATAATTAAAGGGTTTTCTTATAAACATAAGGTAACTCACCTCTTTTGAATTAAGTGGATATTTTGTGGATCGTCTAACTTTCATTAAAGCCCCCTTATCTGGAAGACTTCGAATTGAGATAAAGTGAGAGGAGTCCGTTGCTGGAAAAAGAGTAAGGGGTTCATTGAAACGGCGATACTCCTCCGGTAGAAAGGGCGAGCGAGATCCCGCAGGAGCGAAGTGACGAGGAAGCTCGATCGGTCTTCCGGGGAAAGCAACCCGTTCCACAGCCTGCCGCACTGCAAAAACGTAACGGAACCAACCCGCACCAGCTTATTCAAGATAACTGCCAGTTTGTTGAATAAGCGGTTTCCAATTTACTAGCAATAACGTTAAATAACATTGCCAAAACATAAAAAACCTTAAGTCATCTGACTTAAGGTTTAAGGATGGAGCCTAGCGGGATCGAACCGCTGACCTCCTGCGTGCAAAGCAGGCGCTCTCCCATCTGAGCTAAGGCCCCGTATAAATGGAGCAGAAGACGGGATTCGAACCCGCGACCCCCACCTTGGCAAGGTGGTGTTCTACCACTGAACTACTTCTGCATGTTTTTATGGTATTAAAAAACCTTGAACAAGTTCAAGAATTTTTAAAGTGGTGAGCCATGGAGGATTCGAACCTCCGACCCTCTGATTAAAAGTCAGATGCTCTACCAACTGAGCTAATGGCTCTAAATGTAATTTAATTATCAATGACACATGAGAGCCAAAAGATAATTCAAAATGATTAAGTAATTTAAAAATGGCTGGGCCAGCTGGATTCGAACCAGCGCATGACGGTACCAAAAACCGTTGCCTTACCGCTTGGCTATGGCCCAACAACATTATATGAATAAAATAATTATAGAAAAATGGTGGAGGGGGCAGGACTCGAACCTGCGAACCCAGAGGGAGCGGATTTACAGTCCGCCGCGTTTGGCCAACTTCGCTACCCCTCCAACAAGTGCAACAGTGAATATTTTAACTCACTGACCCTTATTTATGCAAGGATTTTTTTATTTTTTCACTCTAATGAACAAGAGCAATGGTGCCGACCGAGGGACTCGAACCCCCAACCTACTGATTACAAGTCAGTTGCTCTGCCAGATTGAGCTAGGTCGGCGTAAATGGTGGAGGATGGCGGGCTCGAACCACCGACCCCCTGCTTGTAAGGCAGGTGCTCTCCCAGCTGAGCTAATCCTCCAAAATATAAATGGTGACCCGTACGGGATTCGAACCCGTGTTACCGCCGTGAAAGGGCGGTGTCTTAACCACTTGACCAACGGGCCTTAACCCTTCTATAAGCTTCCAGCCGGACTTGAACCGGCGACCTCTTCCTTACCATGGAAGTGCTCTACCGCTGAGCTATGGAAGCATAATGGCTCCAACGGCAGGATTCGAACCTGCGACCGATCGGTTAACAGCCGATAGCTCTACCACTGAGCTACGTTGGAATAATAAAAAATGTAAACCAATGTATCTGTAAGTAAGAAGCTTGCGTTAGATTCTAATAAATTGTTAAATGTATAAAGTTTGTTCAATACCTTGAACAAAAGAAATATGTCAGGCTTGGCGGCGTCCTACTCTTGCGGGGGCGAAACCCCGACTACCATTGGCGCTGAAGAGCTTAACTTCTGTGTTCGGCATGGGAACAGGTGTGACCTCTTCGCCAAAGCCACCAAACCTATGTAGTTGAAGGATATACCTTCAAAACTAGATAAGAGACATCGTAACGTTTTTTCAATAGAGATAGATAAGTCCTCGATCGATTAGTATCAGTCAGCTGCACGTGTCACCACGCTTCCACCTCTGACCTATCAACCTTGTCGTCTACAAGGGATCTTACTCACTTGAAGTGATGGGAAATTTCATCTCGAGGGGGGCTTCATGCTTAGATGCTTTCAGCACTTATCCCGTCCACACGTAGCTACCCAGCTGTGCTCCTGGCGGAACAACTGGTGCACCAGCGGTGTGTCCATCCCGGTCCTCTCGTACTAAGGACAGCTCCTCTCAAATTTCCAACGCCCACGACGGATAGGGACCGAACTGTCTCACGACGTTCTGAACCCAGCTCGCGTACCGCTTTAATGGGCGAACAGCCCAACCCTTGGGACCGACTACAGCCCCAGGATGCGATGAGCCGACATCGAGGTGCCAAACCTCCCCGTCGATGTGGACTCTTGGGGGAGATAAGCCTGTTATCCCCGGGGTAGCTTTTATCCGTTGAGCGACGGCCCTTCCATTCGGTACCGCCGGATCACTAAGCCCGACTTTCGTCCCTGCTCGACTTGTAGGTCTCGCAGTCAAGCTCCCTTGTGCCTTTGCACTCTGCGAATGATTTCCAACCATTCTGAGGGAACCTTTGGGCGCCTCCGTTACTTTTTGGGAGGCGACCGCCCCAGTCAAACTGCCCACCTGACACTGTCTCCGGGCCGGATCACGGCCCTGGGTTAGAATGTCAGTACAGCCAGGGTAGTATCCCACCAATGCCTCCACCGAAGCTGGCGCTCCGGTTTCCAAGGCTCCTACCTATCCTGTACAAGCTGTACCAACATTCAATATCAGGCTACAGTAAAGCTCCACGGGGTCTTTCCGTCCAGTCGCGGGTAATGCGCATCTTCACGCATAGTATAATTTCACCGGGTCTCTTGTTGAGACAGTGCCCAAATCGTTGCACCTTTCGTGCGGGTCGGAACTTACCCGACAAGGAATTTCGCTACCTTAGGACCGTTATAGTTACGGCCGCCGTTTACTGGGGCTTCGATTCAAAGCTTCGCAAGAAGCTAACTCATCCTCTTAACCTTCCAGCACCGGGCAGGTGTCAGCCCCTATACTTCACCTTACGGTTTCGCAGAGACCTGTGTTTTTGCTAAACAGTCGTTTGGGCCTTTTCACTGCGGCTCCTCCTTATGAAGGAGCACCCCTTCTCCCGAAGTTACGGGGTCATTTTGCCGAGTTCCTTAACAAGAGTTCTCCCGATCACCTTAGGATACTCTCCTCGTCTACCTGTGTCGGTTTGCGGTACGGGCACCACTTTCCTCGCTAGAGGCTTTTCTTGGCAGTGTGAAATCAGGGACTTCGGTACTATAGTTCCCTCCCCATCACAGCTTGTGTTTGATGCACGGATTTGCCTATGCATCACACTCACTGCTTGGGCGCGCACATCCAATGGCGCGCTTCCCTTATCCTACTGCGTCCCCCCGTTGCTCAAACGGAAAGGAGGTGGTACAGGAATATCAACCTGTTATCCATCGCCTACGCCTTTCGGCCTCGGCTTAGGTCCCGACTAACCCTGAGCGGACGAGCCTTCCTCAGGAAACCTTAGACTTACGGTGGAAGAGATTCTCACTCTTCTTTCGCTACTCATACCGGCATTCTCACTTCTAAGCGCTCCACCAGTCCTCACGGTCTGACTTCACAGCACTTAGAACGCTCTCCTACCATTGTTCAAAGAACAATCCGCAGCTTCGGTGGTATGTTTAGCCCCGGTACATTTTCGGCGCAGAGTCACTCGACCAGTGAGCTATTACGCACTCTTTAAATGATGGCTGCTTCTAAGCCAACATCCTGGTTGTCTAAGCAACTCCACATCCTTTTCCACTTAACATACACTTAGGGACCTTAGCTGGCGGTCTGGGCTGTTTCCCTTTCGACTATGGACCTTATCACTCATAGTCTGACTCCCAAAGATAAGTCGATGGCATTCGGAGTTTGACTGAATTCGGTAACCCGATGAGGGCCCCTAGTCCAATCAGTGCTCTACCTCCATGACTCTCACTTTGAGGCTAGCCCTAAAGCTATTTCGGAGAGAACCAGCTATCTCCGTGTTCGATTGGCATTTCACCGCTACCCACACCTCATCCCCGCACTTTTCAACGTGCGTGGGTTCGGGCCTCCAGCCAGTGTTACCTGGCCTTCACCCTGGACATGGGTAGATCACACGGTTTCGGGTCTACGACCACATACTCAAATCGCCCTATTCAGACTCGCTTTCGCTGCGGCTCCGTTTCTTCAACTTAACCTTGCATGGGATCGTAACTCGCCGGTCCATTCTACAAAAGGTACGCCGTCACCCATTAACGGGCTCCGACTACTTGTAGGCACACGGTTTCAGGTTCTATTTCACTCCCCTCCCGGGGTGCTTTTCACCTTTCCCTCACGGTACTGGTTCACTATCGGTCACTAGGGAGTATTTAGCCTTGGGAGATGGTCCTCCCGGATTCCGACGGAATTACACGTGTTCCGCCGTACTCAGGATCCACTCCGGAGGGAACAAGATTTTGATTACAGGGCCGTTACCTTCTTTGGCTGATCATTCCAGATCGATTCATCTATCTTGTTCCTTGGTAACTCCAAAGGAGTGTCCTACAACCCCAGAGAGCAAGCTCTCTGGTTTGGGCTAATTCCGTTTCGCTCGCCGCTACTCAGGAAATCGCGTTTGCTTTCTCTTCCTCCGGGTACTGAGATGTTTCAGTTCCCCGGGTCTGCCTTTCTTAACCTATGAATTCAGTTAAGAATACCGCCCCATTACGGGCGGTGGGTTTCCCCATTCGGAAATCTCCGGATCGTAGCCTACTTACGGCTAACCGAAGCATATCGGTGTTTGTCCCGTCCTTCATCAGCTCCTAGTGCCAAGGCATCCACCGTGCGCCCTTATTCACTTAACTATCTCAGTTGCCAGATGAGCGAATATCATCTGGTGTGAATGAAAAAATTACGTTGGTTTGATGTCTAATTCTTATCTAGTTTTCAAGGTACATGACTTTGAGGAATTTGATTCCTCAAAACCGAACGAAACGAAGCATGTTACGTGAACGCAGTAAAACTGCGTTTTCCGTAGTTATCCTTAGAAAGGAGGTGATCCAGCCGCACCTTCCGATACGGCTACCTTGTTACGACTTCACCCCAATCATTGGCCCCACCTTCGGCGGCTGGCTCCAAAAAGGTTACCTCACCGACTTCGGGTGTTGCCAACTCTCGTGGTGTGACGGGCGGTGTGTACAAGGCCCGGGAACGTATTCACCGCAGTATGCTGACCTGCGATTACTAGCGATTCCGGCTTCATACAGGCGAGTTGCAGCCTGCAATCCGAACTGAGAATGGTTTTTTGAGATTTGCTTGACCTCGCGGTCTCGCTGCCCTCTGTACCATCCATTGTAGCACGTGTGTAGCCCAGGTCATAAGGGGCATGATGATTTGACGTCATCCCCGCCTTCCTCCGGTTTGTCACCGGCAGTCACCTTAGAGTGCCCAACTGAATGCTGGCAACTAAGATTAGGGGTTGCGCTCGTTGCGGGACTTAACCCAACATCTCACGACACGAGCTGACGACAACCATGCACCACCTGTCATTCCGTCCCCGAAGGGAACTCCCTATCTCTAGGGATAGCGGAAGATGTCAAGACCTGGTAAGGTTCTTCGCGTTGCTTCGAATTAAACCACATGCTCCACCGCTTGTGCGGGCCCCCGTCAATTCTTTTGAGTTTCAGCCTTGCGGCCGTACTCCCCAGGCGGAGTGCTTAATGCGTTAACTTCAGCACTAAGGGGCGGAAACCCCCTAACACCTAGCACTCAACGTTTACGGCGTGGACTACCAGGGTATCTAATCCTGTTTGCTACCCACGCTTTCGCGCCTCAGCGTCAGTTACAGACCAGAGAGCCGCCTTCGCCACTGGTGTTCCTCCACATATCTACGCATTTCACCGCTACACGTGGAATTCCGCTCTCCTCTTCTGTACTCAAGTTCCCCAGTTTCCAATGGCCCTCCACAGTTGAGCTGTGGGCTTTCACATCAGACTTAAGGAACCGCCTGCGCGCGCTTTACGCCCAATAATTCCGGACAACGCTTGCCACCTACGTATTACCGCGGCTGCTGGCACGTAGTTAGCCGTGGCTTTCTGGTTAGGTACCGTCAAGGTACCAGCATTTCCTCTGGTACTTGTTCTTCCCTAACAACAGAACTTTACGATCCGAAGACCTTCATCGTTCACGCGGCGTTGCTCCGTCAGACTTTCGTCCATTGCGGAAGATTCCCTACTGCTGCCTCCCGTAGGAGTCTGGGCCGTGTCTCAGTCCCAGTGTGGCCGATCACCCTCTCAGGTCGGCTACGCATCGTTGCCTTGGTAAGCCGTTACCTTACCAACTAGCTAATGCGCCGCGGGTCCATCTGAAAGTGACGGCAAAAGCCGCCTTTTACGCTGGAACCATGCGGTTCCAACGATTATTCGGTATTAGCCCCGGTTTCCCGGGGTTATCCCGATCTCTCAGGTAGGTTACCCACGTGTTACTCACCCGTCCGCCGCTCGATCCACAACAATCACCCCGAAGGGATCATGTTGTTTCACGCGCTCGACTTGCATGTATTAGGCACGCCGCCAGCGTTCGTCCTGAGCCAAGATCAAACTCTCCATAAGAGTTCGCCTTTGCATCAAAATGATGTCTGGCTTTTTAAAAATAAAAAGTAATTCATTGACGTAACATGTCGTTTCGTTCAGTTTTCAAGGATCAAAATGTGCGCTGTCTTTTAGCGACGCAATTTAATATAACATGGTGTCGATATATAGTCAACAACTTTTTCGCAAAAAATATTAAATCGTTTTTGCTGTGTTATTTTTGTGATTGCGTTGCCTTGCTGACAACAAAAAATAATATAGCATAGGATTTTATATTTGTGCAAGGATATTTGAAGATTTTTTTATAAAAATCTTGTTCAATTAAATGGAAGTCCCCTTCACACCCTCTATATTAAGGCTTTCATACAACTTACCCCTTCATTAAAATCATCTCTATTTTTTTCTATCAAAAAACCTTCTCTAAGTGTGAGAAGGTTTAAAATTAACTCCAAAAAGATGATATTACTTATACTTCCGCTTCGGTGGAATATATTTAAGACTTTCTTTTTCCGATACAAATCGTCGAAATAAGTTATAGAGGATTTGGTATCTCTCTTCCATTGCCCTTTTGACAATATGATCGATGCGTGAATCCGATAAGTCAAGAAGCAACTCTTCCATTTCTCTTTTTAATAAGTACTCGATTTCTTTTTGTTCGATTTCATTGATCATCAATCCTAACATTGGCTCACCTCTATAAATTTAAATGGCTTTCTTACATTGTGTCCCATTTATTTGTAATTTATTAAAAAATCACCAATCCGGAAAAGGCTTGTTCATATTTGTCCAACCTGTACATAGATTAAAATAAGGAACTAATTTATAGGATAGGGAGAGGGGAAGCTTGCAGCACTTTTATGTATGGAAAGTTAACCGTGCGAAGAAATGGGGACTTGTTGTTTTTGCTGCCCTTTTTTGTTCAATTTTTCTTTGGGTTGAGCGTGATAGTTCTTTTTCTGTATTCACTACAGACGATGGACCTAGAGCGTTAATTAGTAGTGGCTCTAAAGGTAAGGATGTGGCTTTAACTTTTAATATTAGTTGGGGACAAGAGCAAGTCTTCCCCATATTAGATACTTTAAAAGAACATGATGTTAAAGCGACATTTTTTGTTAGCGGAGAATGGGCAGAACGCCACCCTGATATCCTAGAAGAGATTAAGAAAAGTGATCACGAGATTGGGATGATGGGATACCGTTACAAAAGCTATGTGAAGCAAGATATCAAACAAGTAAGAAAAGACCTCTTATATGCTAAAGAAATCTTTCGAAAGTTAGGATATGAAGATATAAAACTTCTTCGTACTCCGAGTGGCCATTTTAACAAAGAGGTTCTTTCACTTGCAGATAAGTTAGGTTTTAAGGTTATTAAGTGGAATGTGAACCCAAGTGATTGGAAGAACCCTGGAACGCAAACGATTGTGGATGAAGTAATGAAGGAAATTTCCGGGGGAGATATTATTGTCATGCATGCCTCAGATTCTGTTAAGCAAACAAATGATGCATTAAAGACCATTTTACCTGGTATCAAAAATAAGGGACTCTCGTTTGTATCCATTTCAAAAATGATATCAAAAGTTGAAGCCCAGTCAGAAGAGATTGATTAAATGTAAGAAACAGAATCGCAAGCATCGTTATGCAACAAATCTCTTCCATGAAAAAATTCGCATGCGGAAAGCATGCGAATTTATTTTTTCTTCTTTTTTTTCTTTTTCTTTTTTGATTTAGCATTTCCAGATGGCTTCTTTTGATTTGTGGTGTCAGCCGCTTCTGTTTTGTTTTGACTCTCACCTGTAATTCGGTGAAGCACAAGGAGCTGATACGTATTACAAACTAAAAGTGGTACAAGCATAAGCATCATCCAGCTTGGGTCATTTGCGCGTATAGCGGGTATCCATTCTACGGAAGTGATAACCACCATAAAGAATAACGCCGGAATAAATGCTTTTTGGTTCGTTTCTTTTGCCTTTACGTACGACACAGCTAATCCATATATAAGTAATGCAATTGGTATAACGAAGAAAGTCCATAGCGCTACATCTCCATCCGCTTCTTTATAACGGAAATACACAAAGTCAAACAATGTAAATGCAATAAGTACGACTTGAACAAATGGCCAGACCCCACGGAACATCCCTAAACCAAATTGGTGTACAGTTAGATAAGCGAAAAATCCCATTTGGCTAATCACACTAAAAATAAACCCTAGGCCAAGAAACATAAAAATTAATCCTAAAACTTCAAATATACTAAACGGTTCCAACGCCTTTGCGTATGTATCACTTTTGGCAAAAAAGCTAACAAGTACACCGGAAAGTCCACCCAAAAACAGCGTTTTTAAAAATAACCGCACCCATTTTCGACTTGTCACAATGATCCTCCTACCTATTTATCTTATCCCATTAAACGATTTCAATATTGGCATGTCTATAATGCAACTCTTCCGTATTTTATCATGAAGTAGCGTTTTTTTCCTCCTGTTCGTGTGTATATTTTTCAACAGATATCTCATATTAAGCATAGGAATCGATACGAAAGGAGCGTTCTCATGCGACATATGAGGAGCCTTGCCTTTATAGTAGCAATAATATTTATACTTGTTGGCTGTGCAGGAAATTCATCTGGCGGGGACCAAACGGGGTATGAAACAACAAAGAAAATGGTTGTCGATATTCTTAAGACAGATGAAGGAAAAAAAGCCATTACACAAGTTTTAACTGATCAAAAAATGAAACAACAAATTGTGTTGGATTCTGAAGTGGTTAAGAAATCAATTGAAGAGACTGTTTCTTCCGATAAAGGAAAAAAGTTTTGGAAAGAACTTTTTTCAAATCCTGAGTTCACAAAAACATTTGCTCAATCCATGACGGAACAGCAGAAGAAAGTTATGAAGGAACTCATGAACGATTCAAAGTTCCAAAAAAGCATGCTTGAACTTATGAAGAATCCGGAAATGGAAAAACAGATGTCCTCAGTTATGACAAGCCAAAAATTCCGTGAGCATTTAGAAAAAACGATTCAGGAAACGATGAACACTCCAATATTTAAAGCTAAAATGAGCGAAATTGTTCTAAAAGCAGCCGAAGAGATGAAATCTAGTGGTGGCGAGCAAGGTGAACAATCAAAAGACGGACAAGAAAAAAGTCAGGGTGGAAAACAGTCTGAAGGTAAAAAAGAAGAGGGTGGCCAAGGGGAAGACAGTGGCCAGGGTGAAAGTTCCTAATTCACTTATAAAAAAAGATCCTGCGCTTGTAGCAGGATCTTTTTTTATTACATGTTATTCCATTTTATTAATCATTTTGTTTGCAACGGATAAGAAGATCTTACCGGTTGGATGATCCGCTTGATATACGCCTGGGGCAAATACGTCTTCCTCTTCATAAGGCTGTTGAAGAGGTAATCTGCCAAGTATATCAGTCTGAAGCTGTTCAGCGAGCTTGTCCCCGCCTCCTTGACCAAATACATATTCTTTTTGTCCGGTTAACTTACTTTCAAAGTATGACATGTTTTCAATAATACCTAGAATTTCATGCTCGGTTTTAATGGCCATTTGACCTGCACGAGCTGCTACAAATGCAGCTGTCGGGTGTGGTGTTGTAACGATAACTTCTTTACAAGATGGCAGCATGGAATGTAGATCTAATGCTACGTCTCCTGTTCCAGGTGGTAAATCTAGAAGAAGATAATCTAATTCTCCCCATTCAACTTCTTTAAAGAAACTTGTCAGCATTTTTCCTAGCATAGGTCCACGCCATATAATTGGAGAATTATCCTCCACAAAGAAGCCCATAGAAATAACTTTAACACCGAATCGCTCTACGGGTATGATATGTTCTCCACGTACTACAGGACGTTCTTCGATCCCCATCATATCTGGAACACTAAAACCGTAAATGTCTGCGTCAATAATACCGACTTTTTTCCCTAAACGAGCAAGAGAGGTTGCTAAATTTACGGTTACTGTTGATTTACCAACTCCCCCTTTACCACTAGCTACAGCAATAAATGTAGTTTCTCCACTGTCTAACAAGGATCCACCTTCTGATTGTACAGATGTATTAGCATATTGCTGAATAACCTCATCAGGCAATTGTTCAAAACGCAGACCAACAGTTGCTGCTCCTGCCCCTTTTAAAACGTTTACAATTTCTTGTTGTAATTGCATTTGCTCAGCTGTATTAGGTTGCGCAATTGCTATTTTCACGCTGACATGATTTTTTTCTTCTTTAATTGTGATTTCACCAATACCGCCTGTTTCTTCAAGTGTTCTATGTAAATGTGGGTCTTCAATCTTATGAAGCAAGTCCACAACTTGTTCTTTTGTTACCATGTGTGCCACCAACCTTTACTGAAATAGTCTAGTAGTTAGTATAACATATATATTGGCAACACCATGAAACACAAGGTTTGATTTCTAAATCTAATTACTAACCTTCAGGAACTTCTTCCTCAGTCACGTACCTTAAGATCCCCTCATAGATTGAAGCAGCAACTTTCTTCTGATAAGGATCTGTTTTAAGAAGATCGCGTTCATGGACATTTGATAAGAAGCCAATTTCCACAAGCGCACCTGGTGGTTCTGTTTGTTTTAAAAGGTACATATTATTCTTGGCTAGAGCATTACGCGTCGTATTTTCTAAGTTTCGCTTTATTTCTGATTGGATAAACTTCGCAAGCCTTTCACTCTCTGGTGAGGTTGGGTTATAAAAGGATTGTGCACCATGCCATTTGGTTGAAGGAATGGCATTTAAATGAACACTTACAAAGAAATCAGCTTCTTTATCATCAATCAGTTGTACGCGTCTACGAATATCCTGAGACTTTCGTTTAGATAAGCTTTTGATATCTTTATCTGCCAAATCAACATCTTTTTCACGTGTTAAATAGACAAGTGCACCCGCTTGCTGCAAGTAGTCACGTAAATGCTTGGACACCTGTAAGGCAATATCTTTTTCTAATGTATCGTCCGCACCGACGGCACCACCATCTACTCCACCGTGTCCAGGATCAATTACAATGATTTGTCCGGCAAGGGGAAGGGACCAAGTTTGCCATGAGTCCTTTGTTTCAATCGGGTACCGGATCAGTACAATTAATACCAAAAGTCCTAAGATCCAGCTTGCAATTTTAAGCGTTTTTCCCATTCTTGTCTCCTCCTAATTGTAGCTACAGTCCAATATATGGGACAAGAATGGGAATTATGATAATCATTAATGGAGCTTTAATCGCCTTCTTCTTTCACCACGCTCCAAGCCTGCCATCCACCACCGTTTAAAAAATTTCTCACAAATGGTGCCTGCTCGTTGAATTAACCAAGAGTGTGATTCTGTTGCATGATGCCAATAATCCAGATAATCCGCAAAGTCTGCGGAGATTGTATTAAGTTCAACTTCATAACGGCTTATGACATCCTCTTTTTGTTCACCGGATAAAATAAATTGACTAGCTTCAGCTCCAAGTAAATAAGCTTCCATAGCTTGCTCAATGGCTTCTTCTTGAATGGCGGATTCAAATACAGTATATGAATGAAAAAGTTTCTGAAAGGATTGGGAGACATCCTGTTGCACTTCTTGTAATGTAAGTTCGCGTAGTAAACTACGTTCAAATTGAATTTGTTTGTTTAATCGTAATCGTTCTATTGGTACGACGGACATACCGAATCACCTCCATAATGGTATTAGTTTATTCGGTATGCACAGGAACGATTCGAGGTCACGGCAGTTACCTGATATGGAAAAAAGATGATGCACCTGCTTCCTTGATGGTCACAAGTTGATTGGTTTGAGAAGGGATATAGGGATGATGTATGTATGACAGCTAGTTTTTGACGGGCTTTCCATAGCGTACTTAATATACACTGTTGTTTTTACTTGAAGTTAAGTTATTCAGTAAAATGGCAGTTATGTGGAATAAGCATCTTAGTGAGAGGGTGGGTCCGTTACGGTAAAAAGAGGAAGGGGTCAGTGAAACGGTTCGCGTCCTGTGGACTCACGGTCGAGCCTCCTCGTTCGTTCCACTCTCTGCGGGGTCTCGCCCGATCGTAATACCACTGGAGTCTCACCGTTTCCTTCCCCCCTATTGAAGTGGAGGTTAACGGACCCAACTCGAATAAGTGGACTTCTCAAGCGCCATAAAAGTAGTAAATAGGTCTTATAAACACCTTGAACATGCTTAATATCAAGGTTTGAGTCACTATATATATAAATATTGTTTAATACAATACATCATTAGCTCCTCTTTTCAGGCTGGGGTTCCGTTCATCACCATTCTGCTAAGGTGGGCTGGGAAACGGGCTGACTCCTCCGGAATAACGGGCGAGCGAGACCCCGCAGGGAACGTAGTGAGTGAGGAGGCTCGATCGTTCGTCCGGGGAAAGCAGCCCGTTTCCCAGCCCGCCGCACTCCATTAAAGCAACGGAACCATACGCACATTATCTCGATTCCAAGTCTTCCAGATAAGGGGGCTATAATGGAATATGTTAGAGCTTCTTTTCTCTTTTATTCAAAATTAACAGTTTCCTTTAACTTACCCTAAAACACAAAAAATCCCCTGGTCAAAAGACCAAGGGATTTGTAAGCGAAAAAGAATATTAACGCTTTGAGAATTGTGGCGCACGACGTGCTTTGCGAAGACCGTACTTTTTACGTTCTTTCTCACGAGCGTCACGAGTTAGGAAACCAGCGCGCTTAAGAGAAGTGCGGTATTCAGGGTCCGCTTCTAATAGAGCACGTGCAACACCGTGACGGATAGCACCAGCTTGACCAGTGAAACCTCCGCCATCAACGTTTACAAGAACATCATAAGTTCCTTCAGTTTCTGTTAGAGCTAAAGGCTGCTTAGTGATTACACGTAGCGTTTCGTATGGGAAATAATCTTCTGCATCACGTTTATTAATAACGACACGGCCTGTGCCTGGAACTAAACGTACACGAGCTGTTGAGCTTTTACGACGTCCAGTACCGTAGTATTGTACTTGTGCCAACTCAGTCTACCTCCTTTTAATTAACCGCGAAGCTCTAGTGCTTCTGGTTTTTGTGCTTGATGTTTGTGTTCAGGTCCACGATATACGTGTAGTTTCTTGCCCATTTCACGTCCTAGGCTTCCGCTTGGTAGCATACCTTTTACTGCTTGCTCAAGCATTTGCTCAGGATAGTTATTGCGCATTTCGTATGCACGACGTTCTTTTAAACCACCTGGGTGATTTGAATGACGGTAATACATCTTGTCATTTAGTTTCTTACCAGTTAGTTCAATTTTTTCAGCGTTCACAAGGATCACGTGATCACCCGTGTCAACATGCGGTGTGTACGTTGCTTTATGCTTTCCGCGAAGGATAGATGCAACCTCGCTTGCCAAACGACCTAGTGTTTGACCTTCAGCATCGACAACATACCATTTGCGTTCAACGTTATTTTCGTTGGCCATGAAAGTTGTGCGCATGGTCGGTTCCCTCCTAATATTCATTCATTCTTTTAAACGATTATCTTATTATCAACATAATTAGTTCCGGGGCTAATCATGGTAATGAAATAAAATGCCATAGATCATATTATAATACTTACATACCTTATGTCAAGAGAATGTTACACCTGGATACGTTGTTTTTATAATTAAAAGAAGAGGCGACTGCTCAAGGGCATTCGAATAAGCAAGATATCCGTAAGTGACGAAAGGGCACTGAAGGAGAATATCGCTTATTTGCTAGCCCTAGGAGCCGTAGATAGATAGCAAGAAACTATCCCTGTTCTTTATAATCCACCTTCCACAAAAACAACCCTTGAGCAGGAGCTGTGACGCCAGCTTTTGTTCGTTCTTTGGCTTCCATGATCACCGGGATATCTTCAGGCTCACGACGTCCTCTCCCAACTTGTATCAACGTCCCAACTAAAATCCTTACCATATTGTAGAGAAATCCATCTCCACGAAAAATAAAGAGAAGCTCGTCTCCTTGTTTTTCACAGGTCGCCTCATATACTGTTCGAATACGTTCACCACGCACTTTCGTTTTAGTTGAACTAAAAGAAGTGAAATCATGAGTACCTTCAATATACTTGCACGCTTCTTTTACTTTATCGATATCTAGATCATAGGGGACATGATAGGTAACATTACGTCTAAAGACATCTTTATCCTTTGTGTTAAGCACACGGTATCGATATTCTTTTTGAGAAGTATCATATCTAGCATGAAAATCCATTGAAACCTTATGCACTTCTACAATTTGGATATCAGACGGTAAAAGGGTTTGTAATCCTTTCTTCCAATTGTACTCAGGAATATACAAATCTGAATCAAAGTGAAAGACCTGACCATATGCATGGACCCCAGCATCAGTTCGGCCCGAAGCAATAATCTTCATTGGCTTACCTTTATGCATTTTCGTTAAGGCTTTTTCAATTTTTTCTTGGATCGTACGGTTTGAATTGGCTTGGATTTGAAAGCCCGAGTAGTTTGTGCCATCGTATTGAACAACACAGCACACACGCTCCATAAGCGTCACACCTCTACGTTCGTAAAATAAAGACACCGACTATTACAACGATAAATAAAATCAGGACAGCGATATCTTCTTTGGTTAGAGTAAGTTCCCTCAATTTTGTACGCCCTTCTCCACCTTGATAACCTCTTGCTTCCATAGCCATAGCAAGGTCCTCAGCACGTTTAAATGCGCTGACGAATAATGGCACTAGTAATGGAACAATCGCCTTCACACGCTCCTTAATTGGGCCGCTACGAAAGTCCACACCTCTTGATGCCTGTGCCTTCGAAATTTTCTCTGTTTCCTGCATAAGTGTCGGGATAAATCGTAAGGAAATCGACATCATTAAAGCAAGTTCATGAACAGGGAACTTTACCTTTTTCAAAGGGTGAAACATACTCTCAATTGCATCGGTTATCGCAATAGGTGTCGTTGTTAGAGTCAGTAATGATGTTAATAGAATTAACAGGAAGAAGCGCAAAGATATTTTAAATCCTTGTTCGATAGCTTCCTCATAAACAGGGAAGGTGAATATCTCGAAAAGAACCTCACCCTGTCTTGTAAAAAATAAATGTAGTAAAAAGGTAAATATAATTAAAAACCAGACTGGCTTTAACCCTTTTAAGATAAATGATAGCGGGATTCTCGTTATGGCGACGCTCACAAATGCGAAAAGCGTTAGCAAGCCATAGCTTCCAATAGAGTTTGCGAAAAAGACGACAATAACAAAGAAAAAGATGATCGTCATTTTCATACGTGGATCCATTCTATGAACGAGTGATTGCCCTGGAACATATTGTCCGATAATCATAGAATCATTCATCATGACTTCCCCCCTTCAGTTTGTTCTTCAATTGCTCAGCAAACTGTGATAGGGGTTGATTGGAATATTGCATGGAGATATCAAATTTCTGTTCAAATTTCGTTATAAACTCAATGATTTCTGGTACATCTAATCCAACATCATTCAATGCTTCCTTTTGGCGAAAGACTTCGAGTGGTTCACCTTCCATATAGAGTTGTCCTTGGTCCATAACCAGGACGTAATCAGCATAGGCAAGAGCATCCTCCATACTATGCGTAACCAGCACGGTGGTAAGCTGCTGGTCTCGATGAAGTTGATAGAACATGTCCATCATTTCTTGCTGTCCTCTAGGATCTAGCCCTGCAGTGGGCTCATCGAGTACAAGAACACTTGGTTCCATCGCTAAAACGCCTGCTATTGCGACTCGGCGCATCTGACCTCCACTTAAATCAAATGGAGAACGCTCTAGCATATCTGATGATAATCCTACAGAATCAATGGTACGCTCCACTCGCTCATCAATCTCGCCTTTCTCCACACCAAAATTGGTTGGTCCAAAAGCAATATCTTTATAAACGGTTTCTTCAAACAGTTGGTGTTCTGGATATTGGAAGACTACGCCTACTTGTTCACGTAACGATTTCAACTGTTTATTCTTTTCATCAGCCTGAATCTTATAATCTCCAATTTCCACATCTCCGTGGGTAGGTGCTAATAATCCGTTTAAGTGTTGCAATAACGTTGACTTTCCAGAACCAGTGTGACCAATAACGGCAACAAATGATCCTGATGGAATTGTAAATGAAAGGTCTTGCAAGGCTTTGTATTCAAAAGGGGTTTTGGGTTGATAGATATAACTTACGTTGTTAAATGATATTTGCATAATGCATCCAACATTTCTTCATGATTTATGGGCTCCATTTCTAAATCCAATCCCATACCCTTTAATTCATGTGCGAGCTTTGTGACAAATGGAGCATCAAGCCCAATGTCTTTTAGCTCTGCTTGCTTAGCAAAGATTTCACGTGGTTTCCCCTCATGCCATACCTCACCTTTATTCATTACAATAACCCGATCCGCCATAGCGACCTCATTCAAATCATGTGTGATTGTGATAATGGAAACGTCACGTTCACTACGTAGATGATTGACCGTATTCATAATCTCCCGTCTACCTTTTGGATCAAGCATGGCTGTCGCTTCATCGAATATGATAAGTTCAGGTGACACAGCCAATACACTAGCAATGGCAACCCTTTGTTTCTGTCCTCCTGATAATCGATGCGGTTCTTGATCTTCATATGAAGACATTCCTACTGTTTCTAAACTTTGTTGAATACGTTTCACCATTTCTTCTCGTGGTACACCATGGTTTTCAAGACCGAAAGCAACATCGTCTTTTACAGTGGTTCCAACAAATTGATTATCAGGGTTTTGAAATACCATACCGACTTTCTTACGGATTTCCCAGATCGTTTCCTCAGCTAGCTCTTCTCCGTCAACGACTACACTACCTTGCTGGGGGAATAATAATCCGTTCATTAATTTAGCCATAGTTGATTTCCCGGATCCATTGTGTCCGATAATGGCCACCCATTCATTTGGTTTAACGTCTAGCGTAACGTCTTTCAAAACCCATGGGTAGTCTTCTCTATATTGGAACGATACGTTGTTAAACGTTAAAAAACTACGTTCCATTTCTCCCCCTCCTCTCCTCTACTCAACGTTATTTCCCTGGGAATATTGTCGAATATTCTACTAAGAATTTATATAAAAAGTAAATAAAAAAAGGGCTGGGATTAACCTCAAAAGAGATTCTGTCCTGCCCTTTTTCGAACTAGAATTATACAAGTTCAATAATCGCTGTTTTCGCACCGTCACCTTTACGAGGACCAACTTTAAGGATACGAGTGTAACCACCTTGACGGTCTTCATAACGCGTAGCGATGTCTGAGAATAGCTTTTGAAGAGCGGTTTCTTCGCTATCTTCATCTGCTTGCGCTTTGTATAGGAATGATTCAGCTTGGCGACGAGCGTGAAGATCTCCGCGCTTACCAAGTGTAATCATTTTTTCAACAACAGAACGAAGCTCTTTTGCTTTTGCTTCAGTTGTTTCAATACGCTCATGAATAATAAGGTCTGTTGCTAAATTACGTAGTAATGCCATACGTACGTCAGTTGTACGACCTAACTTTCTAGCCATATCAGTTCCCTCCTTTGCTGAGAAACTCTTCTATCAAACGACTCTATCGTTAGTCGTCTTTACGTAAGCCTAAGCCAAGATCGTTGAGCTTGTGCTTAACTTCCTCAAAGGATTTGCGGCCAAGGTTACGAACTTTCATCATGTCTTCTTCAGACTTCTGAGCAAGTTCTTGAACCGTGTTGATACCAGCACGCTTGAGGCAGTTGTAAGAACGAACAGATAGGTCAAGTTCTTCGATCGTCATTTCTAGGACTTTTTCTTTTTGGTCTTCTTCTTTCTCAACCATGATTTCAGCATTTTGTGCTTCATCAGTAAGTCCAACGAAAATGTTTAAGTGTTCCATATAGATTTTAGCACCTAATGAAACGGCTTCTTCTGGTCGAATGCTTCCGTCAGTCCATACGTCTAACGTTAGCTTATCAAAATTTGTCACCTGGCCTACGCGAGTGTTCTCCACTTGGTAGGTTACACGTGAAATTGGTGTGAAGATGGAGTCAACTGGGATGACGCCAATTGGTTGTTCATCGTGTTTGTTTGCTTCTGCTGGACGATATCCTCGACCTTTCTCTGCCGTAATTTTCATACGTAGAGTAGCATTCGATTGTAACGTCGCAATGTGGATCTCAGGGTTTAAAATCTCGACATCACTGTCATGCGTAATATCTGCAGCCGTAACAGTTCCTTCTCCCTGTACATCAACTTCTAGAGTTTTAGACTCTTCGGAATAAATCTTCAGAGCTAACTTCTTTAAATTCAAAATGATGGTTGTTACATCTTCCACCACGCCATCGATCGTGGAGAATTCGTGTAGAGCTCCATCCATTTGCACGGAAGTTACAGCAGCGCCAGGAAGTGAGGATAGTAGGATACGACGCAAGGAGTTCCCAAGTGTTGTACCATACCCACGTTCAAGCGGTTCGACGACCAACTTTCCAAATGTTGCATCATCGCTGATCTCAACCGTTTCAATTTTTGGCTTTTCAATTTCGATCATTAATAAACCCTCCTTCAAAACGTCGAAACCCCGGTTAGACTAGTGTCTAACCGAAATTCCTCAGGTAGGCAGTCCCCGTTCATGCATATTCGACTATACATAATAAATTTGTGTTTATGCGATGCTGTTTTAGCTATCATAACCCATTATAGACAGGGTGACAAATTCTATACAGGTAAATTACACACGACGACGTTTTGGTGGGCGGCAACCATTGTGAGGTACTGGTGTAACATCGACAATGGCCGTTACTTCAAGGCCTGCAGCCTGAAGTGCACGGATAGCAGCTTCACGTCCAGCACCTGGTCCTTTTACAGTTACTTCAAGAGATCTCATACCGTGCTCCATTGAGTCTTTTGCAGCAGCTTCTGCACACATTTGAGCTGCGAATGGAGTTGATTTACGAGAACCTTTGAAGCCTAGCGCACCAGCACTACTCCAGCTAATAGCGTTACCTTGGGAGTCCGTGATCGTTACGATTGTGTTGTTAAACGTTGAACGAATATGCGCAACTCCCGTGTCTATATTCTTTTTCACACGACGCTTACGAGTGTTTGTTTTACGTGCCATAGGATTCGCTTACCTCCTTTACTTTACTTTTTCTTGTTAGCGATTGTACGACGAGGTCCTTTACGCGTACGAGAGTTGTTCTTCGTTTTTTGACCGCGAAGTGGAAGGCCACGACGGTGACGAACTCCACGATAAGAACCAATTTCGATTAAACGTTTGATGTCTAGAGAGTTTTCACGACGAAGGTCACCTTCTACAGTGAAGTTCTCTAATTCTTTACGGATCTTAGCTAATTCGTCCTCAGTAAGATCGCGAACGCGTGTGTTCTCATCTACACCAGCACCAGCTAAAACCTGTTGAGCTGTTGTATGACCAACACCGTATACATAGGTTAATGAGATAACTACACGTTTGTCACGTGGAATATCAATACCAGCAATACGTGCCATTCAGCAGTGCACCTCCTTCAGAATTATCCTTGTTTTTGTTTATGCTTAGGGTTTTCGCAAATTACCATGACTTTGCCTTTACGACGGATAACTTTGCATTTTTCGCACATTGGTTTTACAGATGGTCTTACCTTCATCATCCATACCTCCTTTTGTATCGGAGCATTCTATTTATAGCGGTACGTAATACGTCCTCTACTTAAATCATAAGGAGAAAGTTCAACCGTTACTTTATCTCCAGGTAAAATACGAATGAAGTGCATACGAATTTTACCGGAAACATGAGCTAGAACGGTATGACCGTTCTCTAACTCCACTTTAAACATTGCATTTGGCAATGTGTCAACAACGGTACCTTCTACTTCAATTACATCTTCTTTCGCCATCGAGTTGATCTCCCTTCTCTAAAGCAGTCACTTCTTCATTCACAAATTTTGATAAGGCAAAGCGTAGTTTGCCATTCGTTACGCGACCAGTTTCTAGAAGGCTATTTTGGACTTCTGGAGAGACGAAGTCTGAGAATTCAATGTGATGAACGTTCTTTTTCTTTGGACGATCATACTTTCGTTTCTCCCCGTCTGCAAGCAGCACAAAACGATCATCAACGACCCCGATGATAATCATATACTGTTCTGCTTCACGTCCTTGCAAGACACGAACAACTTGACCTATTCGTGGACTCGACTCTGCTTCGTTCAACAACGATCACCTTCACTTAGGCTTTAGTTAAAATCTCAAAACCTTCTTCTGTTATAGCAATAGTATGCTCGAAGTGGGCACACATTTTGCCATCTTCCGTTACAACCGTCCAATTGTCAGCAAGTGTACGAACATATCGCTCACCTGCATTAACCATTGGTTCTACGGCTAAAACCATTCCAGGTTTCAAACGTGGTCCTTTATTGGGTGGTCCAAAGTGAGGGATTTGAGGATCTTCGTGAAGTTCCTGCCCTACTCCATGACCTACATATTCTCGAACAATCGAGAATCCTTTTGGTTCCACAAATGACTGAATCGCATGAGATATATTTGAAAGGCGTTCGCCTGGTTTTGCCTCATTTAAACCTTTGAATAAGGATTCTTCAGTTACATCAAGCAACTCCTGGGCCGCCTCATCAATCTCGCCTACTGGATACGTCCATGCGGAATCTCCATGATAGCCTTTATATTTAGCGCCAATATCGATTGAAATAATGTCGCCTTCATTAAGTTTGCGTTCACCTGGGATTCCATGTACCAGCTCTTCATTGACTGAGACACAAATACTACCACGGAACCCATTATAACCTTTAAAAGAAGGAATTGCATCCATACTATGAATGAAGTTTTCTGCCACTTCATCCAACTCCTTGGTCGTAATGCCAGGTTGTATATGCTTTTTCAATTCCTGGTGCGTAAGACCGACGATTTTACCGGCATGACGCATGATTTCAATTTCGCGTGGTGTTTTGGTAATAATCATTAAGCTAAGCCTCCGAGCTTTTCATCGATATCATGGAAAACTTGATCAATGTCTTGATCTCCGTTAATGGTAACAAGATAACCTTTATCTTCATAGAAGTTTAAAAGTGGTTTTGTGTTTTCTAAGTTGACTTCCAAGCGCTTGCGTACAGTCTCTGGCTTGTCATCATCACGTTGAATGAGTTCAGAGCCATCACGATCACATTTCCCTTCAACTTGTGGAGGGTTATATTTTACATGATAGGTTGCGCCACATGTTGGACATATACGACGTCCCGTTAAACGCTCAACAAGTTGTTCGGTATCAACATCGATATGAATTACATAATCTAGCGTTGTACCTAAGTCTAATAACAGACTTTCCAGAGCTTCAGCTTGTGCAACCGTTCTTGGGAATCCATCAAGCAAAAAACCTTTTTTGCAATCATCTTTGCCAAGGCGCTCGCGAACTATACCTATGGTTACTTCATCAGGTACAAGCTCACCTTTATCCATGTAGGATTTCGCCTCTTTACCAAGTTGTGTTCCTTCTTTGATCGCAGAACGGAACATATCTCCTGTTGAGATATGAGGGATTTGATATTTATCAACGATCTGTTCCGCCTGAGTACCTTTTCCAGCACCCGGAGGACCCATTAAGATTAAGTTCAAAATGCTCCCCTCGCTCTCATTGGTAGGTTGCTATTATAAGAACAAACCTTTATTTAATGAAGCCTTTATAGTGACGCTTCACTAACTGGCTTTCTAATTGTTTCATCGTTTCTAGTGCAACACCAACTACGATGAGTAGACTCGTTCCTCCGATACGAACACTTTGTGGGATATCAGCTAGAGAGCCTAAAATGATCGGTAAAGCAGCAATGAGTGCTAAGAAGATCGCCCCAACAAATGTTAGTCGGTATAGAACACGAGTTAAATACGTTTCCGTGTTTTTACCTGGACGGATACCAGGAATATATCCACCTTGTTTTTTCAAGTTCTCGGCCATTTGTTCCGGGTTAACTTGAACGAAGGTGTAGAAATACGTGAATGCAATGATTAATGCAACATAGATAATCATACCAGGCCAGTTTTCATAGTTGAAAATGTACTGGACTGTATCAGCGATTTTACTACCTTCAAAGAATCCCGCCACTGTACGTGGTGCAATGATGAAGGAAATCGCGAAGATTACAGGAATAACTCCTGCCGCATTTACTTTAATCGGTAAGTGCGTTGAATGTCCACCAACTGGTGTACGGTTAACCAATCGCTTAGCATACTGGATTGGAATCTTACGCAACGCCTGTTGAATGAAGATTACACCAACTACGATTAAAACAGTAGCTAAAGCAATCAATGCAATAATTACGAGATTTATAAATAATTGTTCGCCAGCTCCATTAATATACTTCTCATAGAGTTGGTTAACTGCTGTTGGAATACCAGCAACAATACCTGCAAAGATCAGGATTGAAATACCGTTACCAACACCATGTGCTGTGATTTGCTCACCTAGCCACATTAAGAATGCTGTTCCACTCGTTAAAACAATTGCAATGACAGCAAATTTCATTGCGCCAGGGTTAGCAATTAGTTGCCCACCAGACATAGCGTTAAACCCGATTGACATTCCGATTGCTTGGATGAATGCAAGAGCAACTGTACCATAGCGGGTGAACTGAGCTAGTTTACGACGTCCTACTTCACCTTGCTTTTTCCACTCTGTAAACTTTGGTACAACATCCATCTGCAATAACTGCATGATGATGGACGCTGTGATGTAAGGCATGATTCCCATCGCGAAGATTGAGAATTGCTTCAATGCCCCACCACCAAAAGTATTTAAGAAGCCGAAAACATTATTTTCATTCATAAAGTTAATGGCATCTTTATCAGTGAACGGAACAGGGATAAATGTTCCGAGGCGAAAAATGACTAATGTCATAAGAGTGAAAAGGATCTTACTTCGTATATCACTCACGCGCATAAAATTGGAGATTGTCCGGAACATTAAATCACCTCTGTTTGACCGCCCGCTGCTTCAATCGCTTCTTTTGCGGAAGCAGAGAACTTTTGAGCTTTTACAGTTAGTTTCTTCTCAACGTTACCTTTTCCAAGGATCTTAACACCTGATTTAAGTTTGCTAACCACACCTGTTTCAAGTAAAAGCTCAGGAGTGACTTCTGTGCCATCTTCAAAACGATTTAACGCGTCAAGGTTAACGATGGCAAATTCTTTACGATGAATATTTGTGAATCCACGCTTCGGAAGGCGTTGGAATAGAGGCATTTGACCTCCTTCAAATCCTGGACGTACGCCGCCGCCACTACGAGCCTTCTGACCTTTGTGACCACGACCAGACGTTTTTCCATTACCTGAAGACATTCCACGACCTACACGGTTACGTTCTTTACGAGTACCTTCATTAGGCTTCAGTTCATGAAGTTTCATTGGAGCACCTCCTCTTTACGCTATTCGTCTATTAAGCTTCTTTTACCGTTACTAAGTGGGATACTTTTTCAGCCATTCCACGGATGGCAGGCGTATCGTCATGAACAACGGTTTGGCGAATTTTATTAAGACCTAAAGCCTTCACTGTTGAACGCTGATCTTGTTTTCGGCCAATTACACTGCGCGTGAGGGTAATTTCTAATTTTTTAGACATGTGATTTCCCTCCTTATCCTAACAGTTCTTCTACAGACTTTCCACGAAGCTTCGCTACATCTTCTGCACGCTTCAATTCGCTAAGTCCGTTTAGAGTCGCACGCACCATGTTAATAGGTGTGTTTGAACCTAATGATTTTGATAGGATGTCACCTACACCTGCAAGTTCAAGTACTGCACGTACAGGGCCACCTGCGATAACTCCGGTACCTTCTGTTGCTGGTTTCAATAAGATGTTACCAGCGCCGAAGCGTCCATTGATTTCATGCGGGATAGTAGTACCAACAGTTGGTACACTAATTAGATTTTTCTTCGCGTCTTCAATTGCTTTACGAATTGCTTCTGGTACTTCTTGTGCTTTACCAGTACCAAAACCAACATGACCATTTTTATCTCCAACAACAACCAATGCTGCAAAGCGGAAACGACGTCCACCTTTAACAACCTTAGCTACACGGTTGACAGTAACAACACGTTCTTCAAGATCTAATTTGTTCGGATCTACAACGTTTGTACTCATGTCTGTCCCTCCTTTTGCAATTAAAATTCTAGACCTGCTTCGCGAGCAGCGTCAGCTAATGCTTTAACACGTCCATGATATAGATAACCACCACGATCAAATACGATCGATTTGTAATCATTGTCTTGTGCACGCTTTGCAACAAGTTCGCCTACTTTTGTAGCTGCTTCAACGTTACTAGTGTTATCTAGATCGAAACCATTTTCCATGGTAGAAGCGCTAGCTACTGTAACACCATTTACATCATCAATAAGTTGAGCGTAAATGTGTTTGTTTGAACGATAAACGTTTAAACGTGGACGTTCCGGAGTACCAGCTACTTTCTTACGTACGCGTGCATGTCTTCTCTTACGTACTGCATTCTTATCAGCTTTTGTGATCATCTAGGTCACTCCTTTCTGTTCCCTACGAGCGGTTATTATTTCGCAGTCTTACCTTCTTTACGACGCACATGTTCACCTTCGTAACGAATACCTTTACCTTTGTAAGGTTCAGGTGGGCGAATGGCTCTGATATTAGCAGCAACCGCGCCAACTAGCTCTTTATCGATACCTTTAACGGTGATTTTAGCTTGAGATGGTACCTCGATGTCGATACCTTCGCGGTTTTCAACCTCAACTGGGTGAGAGTAACCAGCGTTTACGATAACTTTGTCACCTTGCTTTTGAGCGCGGTAACCTACACCTTGAATTTCAAGACTCTTTTCGAATCCTTTGGAAACTCCTTCAACCATGTTTCCGATAAGGCTTCGAGTGGTACCGTGTAATTCACGGTGTGCTTTTTTGTCAGATGGACGTTCTACCGTTAGAACGTTATCCTCAATTTTAACAGTCATATCTGAGTGGATGTTACGAGTTAATTCACCTTTAGGTCCTTTAACTGTTACAGTCTCACCGTCGATATTGATTTCAACACCTTCAGGGATTTCTAAAAGTTTCAATCCTACACGAGACATTCTTTTGCACCTCCTGTCTTTCTATTCTATTACCAGACGTAAGCTAGCACTTCGCCGCCGATAGCTTGTTGACGTGCTTCTTTGTCTGTTAGTACACCATGAGAAGTAGAAACAACAGCTACTCCTAATCCGTTCAATACGCGTGGAAGCTCATCAGCTTTCGCATAAACACGTAATCCAGGTTTAGAGATACGCTTCAAACCAGAGATTACACGCTCGTTGTTTGCACCGTACTTAAGGAAAATACGTAGGATGCCTTGTTTGTCATCCTCAACGAATTCGTAATCGCGAACAAAACCTTCGCGCTTAAGAATGTCTGCTACTTCTTTTTTAAGCTTAGAAGCAGGTACTTCTAGCTTTTCGTGACGTACCATGTTTGCATTACGAATACGAGTTAGCATATCTGCAATTGGATCTGTCATGACCATTTGTGTTTACCTCCTTCCCTATCCGGGGATTACCAGCTTGCTTTTTTGACACCAGGAATTTGACCTTTATATGCAAGTTCACGGAAACAAATGCGGCAAAGCTTGAATTTACGTAGTACTGAGTGTGGACGTCCGCAACGTTCGCAACGAGTGTACTCCTGTACTTTGAACTTTGCTGGCTTTTGTTGTTTCACGATCATTGATTTTTTAGCCACTATTTTCCCTCCTTTTAAAGCTCGATTGGCTTATTTTTGGAAAGGCATACCGAATTGTGTTAATAATTCGCGTGCTTCTTCATCGTTGTTAGCTGTAGTTACTACCACGATATCCATACCGCGAATTTTACTTACTTTATCGTAGTCGATTTCTGGGAAAATCAACTGTTCTTTAACTCCAAGTGTGTAGTTTCCACGGCCATCAAAGGCTTTGTTGGAAATACCACGGAAGTCACGAACACGTGGCAAGGAAACCGCAATAAGCTTCTGAAGGAATTCATACATGCGCTCACCACGAAGGGTTACTTTCGCACCGATTGGCATTCCTTCACGCAGACGGAAACCTGCAATTGATTTTCTTGCTTTTGTGATTAATGGTTTTTGACCAGAAATTAACTCAAGCTCTTCTACAGCATTATCTAACGCTTTAGCGTTTTGCACCGCGTCACCAACACCCATGTTGATGATGATTTTGTCAACTTTCGGTACTTCCATAACTGAATCATATTCAAATTTGTTCATCAAAGATGGAACAACTTCTTCTTGATATTGTTTCTTAAGTTCGTTCATCAAGTAGCCCTCCTTTCGTCGCTAATTTATTTATCTATTGCTTCACCGGATTTTTTAGCGATACGAACTTTCTTACCGTCACGTACCTCATAACCGACACGTGTTGGTTCCCCTGATTTAGGGTCAATTGGCATTACATTTGATACATGGATAGGTGCTTCCTGGCTTAGGATACCGCCTTGAGGGTTGTCTTGTGATGGCTTCGCATGTTTTTTAACAACATTCACGCCTTCAACAAGGACACGCTCATTTTTAGGATAAGCTTCAAGAATCGAACCTTGCTTGCCTTTATCCTTACCAGTGATCACCATAACTTTGTCACCTTTTTTTACATGCATGCTTGTGGCACCTCCTTACAAGGCAATAATTCGTGCATTTATAATACTTCTGGAGCAAGTGATACGATCTTCATGAATTTGTGCTCACGAAGCTCACGAGCTACAGGTCCGAAAATACGAGTACCACGTGGGCCTTTATCGTCACGGATGACTACTGCTGCGTTCTCGTCGAAACGGATATAAGAACCGTCTTTACGGCGAGCTCCGCTTTTTGAACGTACGATTACAGCGCGTACAATTTCACCCTTTTTGACAACGCCTCCTGGTGTTGCTTGTTTCACTGAGCAAACAATAACATCACCGATGTTGGCTGTTTTACGACCAGATCCACCGAGTACTTTAATGGTCTGCAATTCACGTGCACCGGAGTTGTCAGCAACTTTTAAAGAACTTTCCTGTTGAATCATACCGTCGTTACCTCCCTTCGGTTTCATCCCGAGCGAACTTTATTATATAATTACTGATTCTTCAACGATTTCTACTAGACGGAAACGTTTGTTAGCGGATAACGGACGAGTTTCCATGATTTTTACTACGTCGCCCATTTTAGCTGAATTGTTTTCGTCATGAGTCTTAAACTTCTTGGAGTACTTAACACGTTTACCATATAACTGGTGGAACTTGTAAGTCTCAACAAGTACAGTAATGGTTTTATCCATTTTGTCAGAAACAACACGGCCAGTATAAACCTTACGATTGTTGCGTTCACTCATTGAGGCTAACCTCCTCTCGATTTATCGATTATTAACGCCTAGCTCTCTTTCACGAACAACAGTTTTCATGCGTGCGATCGCTTTGCGTACTTGACGGATGCGCGCAGTGTTTTCAAGTTGCCCTGTAGCAAGTTGAAAGCGTAGGTTGAAAAGCTCTTCTTTAAGAGACTTCACTTTTTGTTCAATTTCGGCAGTGGTTAGTTCTCTGATTTCATTAGCCTTCATTGATCTCACCACCAATTTCTTCACGTTTTACGAACTTCGTTTTAATAGGAAGCTTGTGAGATGCAAGACGAAGTGCTTCACGAGCAACCTCTTCACTTACTCCGGCAACTTCAAACATGATCTTGCCAGGCTTCACAATAGCTACCCAACCTTCAGGAGCACCTTTACCTGAACCCATGCGTACTTCTAGGGGTTTTGCAGTATAAGGTTTGTCTGGGAAGATTTTAATCCATACTTTACCGCCACGTTTCATGTAACGAGTCATCGCAATACGAGCTGCCTCGATTTGACGGCTTGTGATACGTGCTGGTTCTACAGCTTGTAGTCCAAATTCGCCGAATGCTACGGAAGTACCGCCTTTAGCACGGCCACCTAGACTATCACGGTGTTGCTTACGATATTTAACACGTTTTGGCATTAACATAATGCATATCCCCCTTCCTTAGTTCTTTTTAGATGGAAGGACTTCTCCACGATAGATCCACACTTTGACACCTAACTTACCGTAAGTAGTGTCAGCTTCAGCAGTACCATAGTCGATGTCTGCACGTAGTGTGTGAAGTGGTACAGTTCCTTCGTTGTAATATTCAGCGCGAGCGATGTCTGCTCCGCCAAGACGACCAGAAACCTGTGTTTTGATTCCTTTCGCGCCAGCGCGCATTGCACGTTGGATTGATTGTTTTTGAGCACGACGGAATGATACACGATTTTCAAGTTGTTTTGCAATGTTATCTGCAACTAGAGTTGCATCAAGGTCAGCTTTTTTCACTTCAACGATGTTGATGTGAACTCGCTTGCCAGTTAGTTCATTTAAGCTCTTACGAAGTGCTTCAACTTCGGAACCACCTTTACCGATTACCATACCTGGCTTCGCAGTGTGGATAGTAATGTTAACGCGGTTCGCAGCACGTTCGATTTCAATGCTAGAAACAGCAGCGTCGTGTAGACGTTGTTCTACATATTCACGAATTTTAATATCTTCATGTAGCAAATCTGCATAGTCTTTGCCAGCGTACCATTTTGACTCCCAGTCACGGATAACGCCAATACGCAGACCTACTGGATTAACTTTTTGACCCACTGATTATCCCTCCTTCTTTTCTGATACAACAACTGTGATATGGCTGGTACGTTTGTTAATTTGACTTGCGCGTCCCATCGCACGTGGGCGGAAACGTTTAAGTGTAGTACCTTCGTTAACAAACGCCTCAGAAATCACTAAATTATCCGGGTCCATTTCATAGTTATGCTCAGCGTTTGCAATAGCAGAGTTTAGGACTTTCTCAACTTCTGGAGAAGCTCCGCGTTGAGTGTGACGTAGGATCGCAATCGCTTCACCTGCGCTCTTTCCTCGAATCAAATCTATTACCAAACGAACTTTACGAGGAGCAATACGAACGGATTTCGCAACGGCTTTTGCTTGCATCATGTGTGCCTCCTCTCATTTAGCGTTTTGTTTTCTTATCATCGCCACTGTGGCCTTTAAACGTACGAGTTGGTGCGAATTCACCAAGCTTGTGTCCTACCATGTCTTCTGTGACAAAAACAGGTACGTGTTTACGTCCATCGTAAACCGCGATTGTGTGTCCGACAAAGTTAGGGAAAATCGTTGAACGGCGAGACCAAGTTTTAATTACCTGATGCTTACCTTCTTCGTTTAAACCTTCAACTTTCTTCATAAGATGGTCATCTACGAAAGGTCCCTTTTTTAGGCTGCGACCCATACATAAACCTCCTTTCGTGATTGACGCTCGGGCAACTCATGCCCGACGTCTAACCCCGTTTATTTTTTACGACGACGAACGATATATTTATCGGATGCTTTGTTACGCTTACGAGTTTTCTTACCAAGTGTCGGTTTACCCCATGGAGACATAGGAGATGGAAGTCCGATTGGAGCGCGACCTTCACCACCACCGTGTGGGTGATCAACAGGGTTCATAACAGAACCACGTACTGTTGGGCGAATGCCTTTCCAACGGGAACGTCCAGCTTTACCAACTGTGATAAGCTCATGCTCTAGGTTACCAACTTGACCTACTGTAGCGCGGCAAGTTCCTAGGATTAAGCGTACTTCACCAGATTTCAAGCGAACTAGAGTGTATTTACCTTCACGGCCCAAGATTTGAGCAGAAGCACCAGCGGAACGTACAAGTTGTCCTCCGCGGCCTGGCTTTAGTTCAATGTTGTGTACAATTGTACCAACTGGAATGTCTTTAAGTGGAAGAGCGTTACCTACTTTGATATCTGCCTCTTCTCCAGAAATGATTTCAGCACCTACTTCAAGAGATTTCGGAGCTAGGATATAGCGCTTTTCACCGTCAGCATAGTTAACAAGCGCAATGTTAGCGGAACGGTTTGGATCGTACTCGATTGTAGCAACGCGGCCTGGTATTCCATCTTTATCGCGTTTGAAATCGATCATACGGTAGTGACGCTTATGACCTCCGCCCTGATGACGAACTGTTAAACGACCTTTATTATTACGTCCACCTTTTCCGTGAAGGGGCGCTAATAAAGACTTTTCAGGTTGATCCGTAGTGATTTCAGCGAAATCTGAACCGGACATAAATCGACGACCGTTAGTGGTTGGTCTGTATTTTTTAATCGCCATCTTTGTTTCCCTCCTTTATAATTAGGTTTATTTTTTATGCACCTTCGAAGAATTCAAGTTCTTTGCTGTCTGGAGTTAACTGAACGATCGCTTTTTTACGATCCGCACGGTAACCTCCATAACGGCCCATACGCTTGAATTTACCTTTAAGGTTGATCGTGTTTACTTTTTGAACATTTACATCAAAGATCGTTTCGATAGCTTCTTTGATTTCAGTTTTGTTAGCTTTAGTGCTAACTTCAAAAGTGTACTTTTTCTCAGCCATTAAATCAGCAGAACGCTCTGTGATAACGGGGCGCTTAATAATATCACGTGGGTCTTTCATTATGCAAGCACCTCCCCTGCTTTGTCAGCTGCTTCTTTAGTAAAGATCAGCTTGTCATGCGTTAATACATCAAGTACGTTTACTTGTGCTACAGTTACAACTTTTGCACCAGGAATGTTGTTTGCTGAGCGCTCAGCATATTCATTCACATCAGCTGTAACGATTACCGCTTTTTTAGCTTCTACACCTTTAAGAAGGTTTGCAACCTCTTTCGTTTTTGGAGCATCAAAAGATAAATCTTCAAGAACGATCAGGTTGTTTTCTGCTGCTTTTTGAGAAAGAGCAGATTTAAGAGCTAAACGGCGAACTTTCTTTGGAAGCTTGTAGCTATAACTACGTGGAGTAGGACCGAATACTGTTCCACCGCCTACCCATTGTGGTGAACGAATAGAACCTTGACGTGCACGGCCTGTTCCTTTTTGACGCCATGGTTTGCGTCCTCCACCGCTCACTTCAGAACGATTTTTAACTTCATGAGTACCTTGGCGAAGTGTTGCGCGTTGCATCACTACTGCCTCATGCATTACATGTTGATTTGGTTCAATACCAAAAACAGATTCATTCAGCTCAACATCGCCTACTTGAGAACCGCTTTGGTTGTATAAAGATACTTTAGGCATGACTTATCCTCCTTTCGTTTGGTGATTAGTTACCTTTGATTGCAGAAGTGACTTCTACATAAGACTTCTTCGCACCAGGAACGTTTCCTTTGATAAGAAGAAGGTTACGCTCTTCGTCAACTTTTACAATCTCAAGGTTTTGGATTGTTACGGTATTACCACCCATTTGACCTGGTAGCTTCATACCTTTGAATACGTGCATTGAGTTGATGTCACCTAATGTACCTGGGCGACGATGGTAGCGGGAACCGTGTGTCTTTGGTCCAGTGTTATGACCGTGACGCTTAACAGCACCTTGGAAACCTTTACCTTTAGAAGTCCCAGTTACATCAACTACATCACCTTGTTGAAATACATTCACGCCAACTTCTTGACCAACTTCGTAGTCTTCAACGTTAGCGTTACGGATTTCACGAATGAAGCGCTTAGGGTTAGTCTGTGCTTTTTCAGCATGACCTTTTTGTGGCTTGTTTGCATGCTTTTCATCAGCAAAACCAAGTTGGATCGCTTCGTAACCATCGTTGTTTTCTTCTTTTTTCTGAAGAACTACGTTCGGTTCAGCTTGAACAACAGTTACTGGAGTTAATTCTCCGTTTTCATCGAAAAGCTGAGTCATACCGATTTTACGACCTAAGATTCCTTTCGTCATCCGTTACACCTCCTAATAAATTCTAATTTATAGTTTAATTTCGATATCCACACCAGATGGTAGATCTAAACGCATTAGTGAATCAACCGTTTGTGGTGTTGGATTAACAATGTCGATTAGACGTTTGTGCGTACGCATTTCAAATTGCTCACGAGCATCTTTGAATTTGTGTGTCGCACGAAGAACTGTGTAAATAGATCGCTCAGTCGGAAGCGGGATTGGACCAGAAACATTAGCTCCTGAACGCTTCGCTGTGTCAACGATCTTCTCAGCGGATTGATCTAGAATTCGGTGATCATACGCCTTTAAACGGATACGGATCTTCTCTTTTGCCATTATTTTCCCTCCTTTATCGCCCATTTTATAATAGACTTTCTCCGCGAAAATTTATCCTGACAACCTTGCCATGGCAAAGGGGCCGGGTGTGTCAGCAACCTTTCGCTTCATCGCCTTTTATGACCAACATTACTCATTATAAAGGTTCATGCGGCCTAATGCAACAGCAAATTCGATATTTTCCGTATGAATTCGCACTTTTCATATTATACAAAGGTATAGTCACATTTTCAAGGTTTTATTAAATTTCAAGACAATTTTCACAGATATATATAAGAGATATGTGATTATGGTATGAGATTAACATGTGGGTTTCTTTATTTATGTAGAAAAGCGACTAAATTTATCGCATGTATTAATGAAGGAATTATGTTGTAGCTATCTAGTAATACATTCAGTATTATAACAAGTTAAAAGATAGGTGTGTAGGGGGGAATTCATTTTTAATTTGCATTTACTTGATCGAGTTTCTTCTATATATATATATATATAGTCAATATAATGCATTCAATGTTCTGTGAGTAATGGGTTACTTACTGTAAAAATGGTAAGTAAGCTAAAAAAAGCAGCAGACACAATGTGTCTACTGCTTTTATAAATCAACTTGAGTTATTACTCAATGATCTCAGAAACAACGCCAGCGCCTACAGTACGTCCACCCTCGCGGATAGAGAATTTCGTACCGTCTTCGATAGCTACTTTAGAGATAAGTTCAACTTCCATCTCAACGTTGTCGCCAGGCATAACCATTTCGACACCTTCAGGAAGTTGGATAACGCCAGTTACGTCCGTAGTACGGAAGTAGAACTGTGGGCGGTAGTTGTTGAAGAATGGAGTATGACGTCCACCTTCTTCTTTAGAAAGTACATAAACCTCAGCTTTGTACTTACGGTGTGGATTGATAGTACCAGGCTTAGCAAGTACTTGTCCACGGTTGATGTCGTCACGGTTAACACCACGAAGTAGCGCACCGATGTTGTCACCAGCTTCTGCATAGTCAAGAAGCTTACGGAACATTTCTACACCTGTAACAGTAGTCTTGAATGCATCTTCAGCCATACCGATGATTTCGATTTCGTCACCGACTTTAACTGATCCACGCTCAACACGGCCTGTTGCAACTGTACCACGACCAGTGATTGAGAATACGTCCTCAACTGGCATCATGAATGGCTTGTCGTGGTCACGCTCAGGTGTTGGGATGTAGTTATCAACTTCATCCATTAGTTCATAAATTTTGTTTACATACTCTTCTTCGCCTTCAAGAGCTTTAAGAGCAGAACCTGCAACAACTGGTACATCGTCGCCAGGGAAATCATATTCAGATAGAAGATCGCGAACTTCCATTTCAACTAGCTCAAGAAGCTCTTCGTCGTCTACCATGTCAACTTTGTTTAAGAATACTACGATCGCAGGTACACCAACCTGACGAGAAAGTAGGATGTGCTCACGAGTCTGAGGCATTGGGCCGTCAGCTGCAGATACTACTAGGATCGCACCGTCCATTTGAGCTGCACCTGTGATCATGTTTTTAACATAGTCAGCGTGACCTGGGCAGTCAACGTGTGCATAGTGACGGTTTTCAGTTTCGTACTCAACGTGTGCAGTTGAGATCGTAATTCCACGCTCGCGCTCTTCTGGAGCGTTATCGATAGTATCGTAAGCGCGTGCTTCACCAGAACCTGAACGTGCGTGAAGGCTTGTAGTGATTGCTGCTGTTAATGTAGTTTTACCATGGTCAACGTGTCCGATAGTCCCAATGTTAACGTGGGACTTGGAGCGGTCGAATTTTTCCTTAGACATGAAAACTTCCTCCTTTAAATATAAGAAAATGTATTTTTAATAATTTATATCATAGAAGCCCACGAGATGTTGGCCACCTCGTAAGCAACTACGTCTACAATACAAGTTATACTTCATGATGATGAAAAAATCAATTATTCACCAGCATTTTTCTTAACAATTTCATCAGAAATGCTCTTCGGTACTTCACCATAGTGAGAGAAGTGCATTGTGTACGTTCCGCGACCTTGCGTGTTAGAACGTAGGCTTGTTGCATAACCGAACATTTCAGAAAGTGGTACGAATGCTTTTACAAGCTGAGCAGAACCACGAGTGTCCATACCATCCACACGTCCACGACGTGAAGTTACGTCACCCATGATGTCTCCCATGTACTCTTCTGGAATAACAATTTCAACCTTCATTAATGGTTCAAGAAGAACAGGTTTACATTTGTTTTTCGCTTCTTTAAGAGCCATTGAAGCTGCAACTTTATAAGCCATTTCACTGGAGTCTACATCGTGGTAAGAACCATCGAATAGTGTTGCTTTAATATCGATTAGTGGATAACCAGCAACTACTCCGTTTTCCATAGCTTCTTCGACACCTTGTTGAACTGAGTTGATGTAATCCTTAGGAATTACACCACCAACAATCTTGTTTTGGAATTCGAAGCCAGCACCTTCTTCGTTTGGTTCGAACTCCATCCATACGTGACCGTATTGTCCACGACCACCAGACTGACGTACGAACTTCCCTTCAACCTGTGCAGATTCACGGAATGTTTCACGATAAGCAACCTGAGGGCTACCAATGTTTGCTTCAACTTTGAATTCAACTTTAAGACGGTCAACGATAACGTCTAGGTGAAGTTCACCCATACCAGAAATAATTGTCTGTCCAGTCTCAACGTTTGTTTCAGTCTTGAATGTTGGATCCTCTTCAGCAAGTTTCGCAAGTGCTACAGCCATTTTATCTTGGTCAGCTTTTGATTTAGGTTCAATCGCAACTGAGATAACTGGCTCAGGGAATTCCATGGACTCAAGGATAACAAGACTCTTCTCGTCACATAGTGTATCACCTGTAGCTGTCTCTTTAAGACCAACACCAGCAGCGATATCACCTGCATATACTTGAGAGATCTCTTCACGAGAGTTTGCGTGCATTTGTAGGATACGACCTACACGCTCACGCTTATCTTTAGTTGAGTTCTTAACGTATGAACCAGAGCTTAGCATACCGGAATACACACGGAAGAATGTCAACTTACCAACGTAAGGGTCAGTCATTACCTTGAACGCAAGAGCGGAGAATGGTTCATTATCGTCCGCTTTACGAACAACTTCTTCTTCAGTACGTGGTACGTGACCTTCAATTGGAGGTACATCTAAAGGAGATGGTAGGTAATCGATTACCGCATCAATTAGAAGTTGAACACCTTTGTTTTTGAAAGCAGAACCACATAATACTGGGTAGAATTCTACGTTAAGAGTTGCTTTACGAATTGCTGTCATAAGCTCTTCGTTTGTAAATTCTTCACCCTCTAGGTAACGCATCATAAGCTCTTCGTCTGATTCTGCAACAGCTTCGATAAGCTTGTTGCGGTACTCATCAGCTTGCTCTTTGTACTCTTCAGGAATCTCACGAGCTTCTGCGCGTGTACCAAGATCATCCATGTAATAGAATGCTTGCATTCCGATCAAGTCGATAATTCCATCAAACTCATCCTCAGCACCGATTGGAAGCTGAATTGGGTGAGCGTTAGCGCCTAAGCGATCGTTTAGAGTTGAAGTAGAGTATAGGAAGTCAGCGCCTACTTTGTCCATCTTGTTAATGAAAACAATACGTGGAACACCGTAAGTAGTAGCCTGACGCCATACTGTTTCTGTCTGAGGTTCTACACCAGACTGTGCGTCTAGTACAGCCACAGAACCATCAAGTACACGAAGAGAACGTTCAACCTCTACTGTGAAGTCTACGTGTCCCGGTGTATCAATGATGTTAATACGATGGTCTTTCCATTGAGCCGTAGTCGCAGCGGATGTGATTGTGATTCCGCGCTCCTGCTCCTGGCTCATCCAGTCCATTTGGGAAGCACCTTCGTGCGTTTCACCAATTTTGTGAATGCGTCCTGTATAGAAAAGAATACGCTCTGTAGCAGTTGTTTTACCGGCATCGATGTGAGCCATGATGCCGATATTACGTGTCTTTTCCAAGGAGAATTCTCTAGGCATGAATCTTTCTCCTTCCTATTGCTTGGTTTATTTTGTTTGTGATTACCAACGATAGTGAGCGAAAGCTTTGTTCGCTTCAGCCATCTTGTGAACATCTTCGCGCTTCTTAACAGCTGCGCCAGTGTTGTTCGCTGCATCAAGAATTTCATTAGCTAAACGCTCTTCCATAGTCTTCTCACCGCGAAGACGGGAATAGTTTACTAACCAACGAAGTCCTAGTGCTTGACGACGTTCCGGACGTACTTCTACTGGTACCTGATAGTTAGATCCACCTACACGTCGTGCTCTAACTTCTAGTACTGGCATTACGTTTTTAAGTGCTTGTTCGAATGTTTCCATAGCATCGTTACCGCTACGCTCTTGAACAAGTTCGAATGCGCTATATAGAATTTTCTGTGCTTTTCCGCGTTTACCATCAATCATGATTTGGTTGATTAAGCGCGTTACAAGCTTAGAGTTGTACATTGGGTCCGGCAATACATCACGCTTTGGTACTGGTCCTTTACGTGGCATATGGTCTCCCCCTTTCAGTTTATACTTTCGTTGTTAAAACTTAGTTAAATGCAAGTAAACTTACATTATTTTTTAGGTTTTTTCGTACCGTATTTAGAACGACCTTGCATACGGCCTTCAACACCTGCAGTATCAAGCGCACCACGAACAATGTGATAACGCACACCTGGTAAGTCCTTTACACGACCGCCACGGATAAGAACAACGCTGTGCTCTTGTAGGTTGTGGCCGATACCAGGAATATACGCAGTTACCTCAATGCTGTTTGTAAGACGTACACGAGCATATTTACGAAGTGCGGAGTTTGGTTTCTTTGGTGTTAGCGTACCAACACGTGTACAAACACCACGCTTTTGTGGAGAAGAAAGGTCAGTGAATTGCTTTTTGAAGCTATTGTAACCTTTATTCAATGCTGGTGAGTCAGACTTAGACGTCTTAGAAACGCGTCCTTTACGTACTAATTGGTTAATAGTAGGCATTCTATTATCCTCCCTTCAAAGTTGCTTTAGTAAAACCACACATCCAGGTGGTTCATAAATAGGCAAAAAACAAAGCTTTCGCGAATGCTTAATGCATAACGCCAAAACTTTATTGCTTTATCGCCACTACAGCTGCCCCCACATCAATACCACATGCTCTTCCAAGTTTCTCTTTAGAATCAACTTGCGATACAGGAGTTGCTAACTCGTGAGCGAGTCGCAGCACTTTAACAGTTACTTGCTGATCAGCATCATCAGCAATGATAACTTCATTGACTTTGCCATGTTTCATTGCTTTCATGGCTTGCTTAGTTCCGATTACAATATTCGGCTTAGCCTGTGCTACTTTATCATAAGACATTTAATATATCCTCCAAAGTAACAAGGATAAATGGAAGCACCTTGAATATATTATCACTCACTCGATGGTATGTCAACGTTGTGATGTGATTTTTTATCAAGATACTTCCCTGCTTATCGCTTGCTTCCTTATCATTACACAATTAAGACTGTGTGATTTCTTCTGGTTGCTCTGGTGCAGATTTCATATCTTCAGTTAATTCGTCAGAAGCAGGCTCGATACTACGGTATCTCGGCATTCCTGTACCAGCCGGAACAAGCTTACCAATAATAACGTTCTCTTTCAAGCCAAGAAGCTCATCGCGCTTACCTTTAATCGCAGCATCTGTTAGGACACGAGTAGTCTCCTGGAAGGACGCTGCAGATAAGAAGGAATCTGTTTCAAGGGATGCTTTCGTAATACCTAATAGGACAGGACGACCAACAGCTGGTTGCTCTCCTTCTACTAATGCTGTTTGGTTCGCTTCTTTAAATTGGTGAATTTCAAGTAAGGAACCTGGTAGCACATCAGTATCACCTGCATCGTGCACTCGGATTTTACGCAGCATCTGGCGAACCATAACCTCTACGTGTTTATCACCGATTTCAACACCCTGCATACGATATACCTTCTGTACTTCTTTTAGAAGGTAAGCTTCTACACCTTCCATACCTTGAATCTTAAGGAGGTCTTTTGGATCAATGGAACCTTCTGTTAGAGCATCTCCTGCAATGACAGAGTCGCCAATTGAAACTTTCATACGAGCTCCATAAGGTGCAGTGTAGCTACGTTTCTCTACTTCACCTTGAACAGTGATTTCAAGCTTATCCTTAACTTCAGCAACATCTTCTACAGTACCGTAGATTTCACTGATTACAGCCTGACCTTTCGGATTACGAGCTTCAAACAACTCTTGGATACGTGGAAGACCTTGTGTAATGTCATCTCCTGCTACACCACCTGTGTGGAATGTACGCATCGTAAGCTGTGTACCTGGCTCACCGATTGATTGTGCTGCAATAATTCCTACAGCTTCTCCTACTTCTACTTCAGAACCAGTTGCTAAGTTACGGCCGTAACACTTCTTACATACACCATGACGTGTAGAACATGTGAATACGGAACGGATAACAACTTTCTCGACACCAGCATCAACAATTTGTTTTGCTTTATCTTCAGTTATTAATTCATTACGTTTTGCCATTACTTCACCTGATTCTGGGTGGCGAACTGTCTTGAACGCAATACGTCCAATTAGACGATCGATTAATGGCTCAATCATTTCTGTCCCTTCAGTTAGAGACTCTACTTCTAGACCGCGGTCTGTTCCACAATCATCTTCACGGACAATAACATCTTGAGCAACGTCAACAAGACGACGTGTCAGGTAACCTGAGTCAGCTGTTTTCAGGGCTGTATCGGCTAGACCTTTACGAGCACCGTGTGTGGAAATAAAGTACTCAAGTACTGTAAGACCTTCACGGAAGCTAGATTTGATCGGTAGTTCGATGATCTTACCAGATGGGTTCGCCATCAGACCACGCATACCTGCAAGCTGAGTGAAGTTTGACGCGTTACCACGGGCACCAGAGTCACTCATCATGTAAATTGGGTTGGTTGGGTCTAAGGATTTCATCAAACGCTCTTGAATGTCATCTTTAGCCGCAGACCAAATCGCAATTACACGGTCATAACGTTCGTCATCCGTGATTAAACCACGACGGAATTGCTTCATAACTTTGTCGACTTTTTCTTGTGCTTCATCAAGAATCTTTTGTTTTTCAGGTAATACAACGATGTCAGATACACCTACTGTAATACCAGCCTTCGTGGAGTAAGCAAAACCTAGATCCTTCATGCGGTCAAGCATCTTAGATGTTTCACTGATCTTAAAGCGTTTGAACACTTCTGCAATGATATCTCCTAGGATACCTTTCTTGAATGGTGCTACAATATCACGCTTTTTAATTTCTTCCTTAACGTCTGTCCCTCTTGGAATGAAGTACATTTCTGGAGTAGCTTTTTCTAAGTTCTCCTGTGTCGGTTCATTGATATAAGGGAACGATTCAGGAAGTATTTCATTGAAAATCAACTTACCTACAGTTGTAAGTAGAAGTTGTTCATTTTGTTCTTGACTAAATGTCTGGTTTTGTAACGATCCAGCATATACAGCTACACGAGTGTGTAGGTGAACATAACCATTTTGATAAGCAATTAAAGCTTCTTCAGTATCCTTAAAGACTTTACCTTCACCAATTGCATCTTCACGCTCAAGAGTTAGGTAATAGTTACCTAATACCATATCCTGTGAAGGTGTAACAACTGGTTTACCATCTTTAGGATTCAGGATGTTCTGGGCAGCAAGCATAAGAATACGAGCTTCTGCTTGTGCTTCAGCTGATAACGGAACGTGTACGGCCATTTGGTCACCGTCAAAGTCCGCGTTATATGCTGTACATACAAGTGGGTGAAGACGAATTGCGCGCCCTTCAACCAATGTTGGTTCAAACGCCTGGATTCCTAAACGGTGCAAGGTAGGCGCACGGTTTAATAGCACTGGGTGTTCTTTAATAACATCTTCTAGAACATCCCATACTTCTGGGTGAATGCGCTCGATCTTGCGTTTAGCTGATTTAATATTATGAGCAAGACCTCGGTCTACAAGTTCTCTCATTACAAATGGTTTAAATAATTCTAAAGCCATTTCTTTTGGTAAACCTACTTGATACATCTTCAAGCTTGGTCCAACTACGATTACGGAACGACCGGAGTAGTCAACACGTTTACCAAGAAGGTTCTGACGGAAACGTCCTTGTTTACCTTTCAGCATATGAGAAAGAGATTTCAATGGACGGTTACCTGGCCCCGTTACAGGACGACCACGACGACCATTGTCTATTAGTGCGTCAACTGCTTCTTGAAGCATACGTTTTTCGTTTTGAACGATAATCGTAGGAGCTCCTAGGTCTAACAAGCGTTTCAAACGGTTATTTCGATTAATCACACGACGATATAAATCATTTAGGTCAGATGTCGCAAAACGCCCACCATCTAACTGAACCATTGGACGTAATTCAGGTGGGATTACAGGAAGCACATCAAGGATCATCCAAGATGGGTCATTTCCTGAACCACGGAACGACTCTAATACTTCTAAGCGCTTAATAGCACGAGTACGACGTTGACCTTGTGCTGTTTTCAGCTCTTCTTTTAACGTTTCTACTTCCCCTTCAAGATCAATACCTTGAAGAAGTTTACGAATTGCTTCAGCACCCATTGCAGCGTGGAATGTGTTACCATATTTTTCTCGATACGTACGGTATTCTTTTTCAGAAAGCAGCTGCTTTTTCTCAAGTGCTGTATCGCCTGTATCTGTTACCACGTAAGCAGCAAAGTAAATAACTTCTTCTAGAGCACGTGGAGACATATCTAGAACAAGACCCATACGACTTGGAATACCTTTGAAGTACCAGATGTGAGAGACAGGGGCAGCTAACTCTAAGTGCCCCATACGCTCACGGCGAACTTTCGCCTTTGTTACTTCAACGCCACAGCGGTCACAAACGATCCCTTTATAACGAACTCGTTTGTACTTCCCACAATGACATTCCCAATCCTTTGTAGGTCCAAAGATACGTTCACAGAACAATCCATCTTTTTCAGGCTTTAACGTACGATAATTAATCGTTTCTGGTTTTTTAACCTCACCATAAGACCATGAGCGGATCTTATCTGGAGAAGCTAAACCTATCTTCATATATTCAAAATTATTAACATCTAGCAAGGGGCCTACCTCCCTTATAGTATCCAGGTTCTACCTTAAACAATGAATCTTGTACCAAAACGCTATTATTCAACGTTTTTTTCAGCTTCCTCAATGCTAAGGTTTTCAGCGGATTGTGTTTCTTCTTCTTCGATATCACGCATTTCGATTTCTGACTCGTCAGAGGATAGCATCTTAACATCCATACCTAAGCTCTGAAGCTCCTTAATTAATACTTTGAAGGATTCAGGTACGCCAGGTTCTGGAACATTTGATCCTTTAACGATCGATTCATACGTTTTCACACGTCCAACTACGTCATCCGATTTAACTGTAAGGATTTCTTGTAGTGTATAAGCAGCACCATATGCTTCAAGTGCCCATACCTCCATCTCACCAAAACGCTGTCCACCGAATTGAGCTTTACCACCCAACGGCTGTTGCGTAACAAGTGAATATGGTCCAGTTGAACGAGCGTGAAGCTTGTCATCAACCATGTGAGCAAGTTTAATCATATACATGACACCTACTGATACACGGTTATCGAATGGCTCACCCGTACGTCCGTCGTAAAGGACTGTTTTCGCGTCTCTTGCCATTCCAGCTTCTTCAAGTGTTTCCCAAACATCTTCCTCACGAGCACCATCAAATACTGGTGTTGCTACTTTGATACCTAGCTCTCGAGCTGCCATACCAAGGTGCATTTCAAGTACCTGACCAATGTTCATACGAGAAGGTACACCGAGAGGGTTTAACATGACATCTACTGGTGTTCCGTCTGGTAAATAAGGCATGTCTTCTTCAGGTAAAATACGAGAGATAACACCCTTGTTACCGTGACGTCCAGCCATTTTATCCCCTTCAGAGATCTTACGCTTTTGTACGATATAAACACGTACAAGTTGATTTACTCCTGGAGGAAGTTCGTCGCCATCTTCACGGTTGAAGATCTTCACATCTAGAACAATTCCGCCAGCTCCGTGTGGAACGCGTAAGGAAGTGTCACGAACCTCCCGTGCTTTTTCACCAAAGATAGCGTGTAATAGACGTTCTTCTGCTGATAGTTCTGTTACACCTTTAGGCGTTACTTTACCTACAAGTAGGTCTCCATCCGTTACTTCTGCACCAACACGGATGATTCCGCGATCATCAAGGTTCTTAAGAGCCTCTTCACCTACGTTTGGAATATCACGTGTGATTTCTTCTGGTCCTAACTTTGTATCACGAGCTTCTGATTCATATTCTTCAACATGAATAGATGTGTAAACATCATCTTTTACAAGACGTTCGCTCATGATGATGGCATCCTCGTAGTTATACCCATCCCATGTCATAAATGCTACAAGTGGGTTTTTACCTAGAGCAAGCTCACCTTTTTCCATCGATGGACCATCAGCTAAAATTTCACCTTTTTCAACACGATCGCCCGTGCTGACAATTGGCTTCTGATTATAACAAGTTCCTTGGTTGGAACGGATAAATTTCTGTAAACGATAGCGATCAAGGTCACCTTGTACCTCTTTGCCATCTACTTCAGAGATGCGACGAACAAGTACTTCTTTCGCATCTACACGTTCTACAATTCCTTCATGACGCGCAAGAACAGCAGCACCTGAGTCTTTACCAGAAACGTACTCCATTCCTGTACCTACAGTTGGAGATTCCGGTTCCATCAATGGTACTGCCTGACGTTGCATGTTCGCACCCATTAGGGAACGGTTGGAGTCATCGTTCTCTAAGAACGGAATACATGCAGTCGCAGCAGATACAACCTGCTTCGGAGAAACGTCAATGTAATCGACACGGTCACGTTTTACAGCCGTGTTTTCACCACGGAAACGAGCAATAACTTCATCATCTGTAAAGGATCCATCTTCTTCTAGCTTGGCGTTAGCCTGAGCAACAACATAGTTGTCCTCTTCGTCAGCTGTAAGATAGTCGATTTGCGGTGTTACTTTGTTCGTCTCAGGATCTACGCGACGGAAAGGTGTTTCTATGAAACCAAATTTATTAACCTTTGCATAACTTGATAGAGAGTTAATCAAGCCGATGTTCGGTCCTTCCGGCGTTTCGATCGGACACATACGACCATAGTGAGAGTAGTGTACGTCACGAACTTCGAAACCAGCACGTTCACGCGTTAAACCACCAGGTCCTAGTGCAGATAGACGACGCTTATGCGTTAATTCTGCAAGCGGGTTCGTCTGATCCATGAACTGGGATAGCTGTGAGCTACCAAAGAACTCTTTAATCGATGCGATTACCGGACGAATGTTGATTAGTTGTTGTGGCGTGATTGAAGCTGTGTCTTGAATAGACATACGCTCACGAACAACACGTTCCATACGAGATAAACCAATACGGAATTGATTTTGAAGTAATTCACCTACAGAACGAAGACGACGGTTACCTAAGTGGTCAATGTCATCTGTTCCACCAACATCATGTAATAAGTTAAAGAAATAACTTACTGCTGATAGAATGTCAGCCGGCGTGATATTCTTCGTATCATTATCAACATCACCATTACTAATAACATTAAGCGTTTTTTCGCCTTCTGGATCAGTTGGGTCGATAATTTTAACCGATTGAATTCTGATAGGTTCATCTAAAACCCCATCTTGTGGTTCAATGTCAGCTTCACCAAGGTTTTCGTCTTGGCCAGATAGATATGGTAGAACCTTATCTAACAAGCGACGATCTAACTTATCGCCTTCATTAGCTAACACTTCACCTGTTTCAGGATCTACTAGTGTTTCTGCTAGCACTTGGTTGAAGAGACGGTTTTTAATATGAAGTTTCTTATTAATCTTATAACGACCAACGTGTGCAAGGTCATAGCGCTTTGGATCAAAGAAACGAGAGACTAATAAGCTCTTCGCATTTTCTACGGTTGGTGGCTCACCAGGGCGAAGTCGCTCATAAATTTCTAATAGAGCTTTTTCGCTATTTTCCGTATTATCTTTTTCTAGCGTGTTTTTAAGGAATTCATTTTCACCAATTAGATCAATGATTTCCTGGTCTGTACCAAACCCTAAAGCACGTAAAAGAACTGTAATTGGAAGTTTGCGAGTACGGTCAATACGTACGTGCGCAACATCCTTTGCATCTGTTTCAAATTCTAACCAAGCTCCGCGGTTTGGAATAACGGTAGCTGTGTACCCTTTCTTCCCGTTCTTATCTACCTTCGGGCTGAAGTACACACTTGGTGAACGAACAAGCTGCGAAACGATTACACGTTCTGCACCATTAATAATGAAAGTACCAGTGTCCGTCATTAATGGGAAATCACCCATAAACACTTCTTGCTCTTTCACTTCGCCAGTTTCCTTGTTAAGCAAGCGAACTTTTACGCGAAGAGGAGCGGAATAGGTGACATCTCGCTCTTTAGATTCATCTACAGGGTACTTTGGCTCTCCTAATGTGTAATCCACAAACTCAAGAGAAAGATTCCCTGTAAAGTCTTCGATTGGAGAAATGTCCTTAAACATTTCTTTCAAACCTTCTTCTAAGAACCAATCATAAGAAGCGGTCTGAATTTCGATTAGATTTGGTAAGTCTAACACTTCATTGATGCGCGCATAACTTCTGCGTTGGGCATGTCGTCCATACTGAACTAGTTGACCTGTCAACTGATTCACCCCTCAAATCAAGCATTTTAATAAAGAAAAAATCGTTCGACACAAAAGACATGTCGAACTGACTCACACAGAAAAGATCTTGACCACTATGCGAGTTAAAGGTATATTATACATTCACCGAAGCGAATGTAATTGTAAAAAAGTTTTCGTTTTCTCTAACGTTAGACAAAAAGAAAAAAAGGGTTTATAAAAACCACATTTCTTCATCATTTCATTCGATTTTACCAGTCTTGCCGACGAGAAATGAAATATACGTAAAAAGTAAAAATTCCTCTTGACAATGTCAAAAGTGACACATTGGCATTTTTCAATGTTATCACACAGAAAATACCGAGTCAAACTTTTTTGCTTTAAGAATGTAATAGCCTTTATTTCGTTTTACTACGTCAACATGACCAAATAAATCTTGTAACAATTTTTGAGCAGATGGCGCTCCTTGTTTCTTTTGCATAACAACCCACAATTCGCCTGACGGAAGAAGATGATGAAAGCTCTCCTCCAACATATCATGAACTGTCTTTTTTCCAGCACGTATAGGCGGGTTGGTTAGTATTGAGGCAAAAGAACGACCTTCGAGTGCCTGGAAACGATCGCTTTGCAGGATTTCTACATTGGTCGCACCATTTTGTTCGGCGTTCAGTTCTGAAAGCTCTATCGCACGTTCATTCACATCCACCATAACAATGTTACGATTAGGAAAATCCTTTGCAAGGGATATACCAATCGGACCGTAACCACAGCCTAGATCAAGAAATTCTCCGTCTACACTCGGTTCTTCGAAAGATTCAATTAATGTTCTCGAACCAAAATCTACTTCATTTTTAGAAAATACTCCTTGATCCGTGCTAAGATTTAGGTCTTTCCCTCTTAACGTAAAGGACCATTGTTTCGGAGTACTCTTCGATCCGGGATTTTTTGAAAAGTAATGTTCAGCCATCCCTTACACCTACCCACTCAAATTTATGAAAACGGTGACGATCACTTTTGTTGCTAGACCCTTGGTGCATTATCCAAAAAGCTTCCTCACCATTATTTTAAAGTCATAACAATAGCAAAGCTCGCCGATGAACAGCGAGCTTTGTGTTGTACTTTTGTTTTACTTAAGTTCGATCTTAGCGCCAGTTTCTTCAAGCTGAGTTTTCATTTCTTCAGCTTCTTCTTTAGAAACGCCTTCTTTGATTGGTTTTGGAGTGTTGTCAACTAGATCTTTAGCATCTTTAAGACCAAGACCAGTGATTTCACGAACTGCTTTAACAACTTTAATCTTAGAAGAACCAGCGTCTTCTAGGATTACGTCAAATTCAGTTTGCTCTTCAGCAGCTTCTTCGCCGCCTCCGCCAGCTACAGCTACAGGTGCAGCAGCAGTTACTCCAAATTCTTCTTCAATTGCTTTTACAAGATCGTTAAGTTCAAGAACGTTCATTTCTTTAATCGCGTCGATGATTTGTTCTTTAGTCATGATAAATCCTCCTTAGAATTTTTGTTTTTAGTTTATATGACCGAAAACGTCAGGCTATTAAGCGCCCTGTTCTTCTTTTTGTTCCGCCACTGCCTTCGTAGCAAGCGCGAAGTTGCGCATTGGTGCTTGAAGTACAGATAGTAGCATAGATACAAGACCTTCGTGGTTTGGAAGTTCTGCAAGTTCCTTGATTTGTTCAAGGGAAGCTACATAACCTTCAACTACGCCACCTTTGATCTCAAGGTTATTGTTTTCCTTAGCAAAGTTATTGATGATTTTCGCAGGAGCTACTGCATCGTCCGCACTGAAAGCAAGTGCAGTTGGTCCTTGCAATGTTTCATCAAGATCTGTAAGGTTTGCTTCTGCAGTTGCACGGCGAGTCATCGTGTTTTTGTAAACTTTGAATTCTACACCAGCTTCACGCAACTGTTCGCGAAGGCTTGAAACAGCTTCTACATCTAGGCCACGATAATCGACTAGGATTGTAGATTTACTATTTTGAAGCTTCTCAGCAATGTCAGACACAATTTGCTTTTTGTGCTCTATGATTCTGCTCATCGTCCCACCTCCTATTGACTTTTCATCATACCGTTCAGAGAAAAAAAGTGCCTCTATGGTTAGACATAGAGGCACATTGGTTGAGAGAACGTGTTTAACGAACAACGTTCTCTTATATCAACACACCTCGGTAGGAAATTAAGCGATCGGATCGCACCCACTGTCTACGGTATAACGTATTTATTTACAACATGAAAAATTATAGCTAATCGTTATTGAAAAGTCAACAACAAATTATTTCTTGTAATTAGAAACATCAACACGAACACCAGGACCCATTGTAGACGCAACAGATGCGTTACGCATGTAAGTTCCTTTAGAAGCTTGAGGCTTCGCTTTCATAAGAGTTTCAGTGATTGCGTCAAAGTTATCTACTAACTTATCAGTATCGAATGAAACCTTACCGATTGGTACGTGAATGTTTCCTGCTTTATCTACACGGTATTCAACTTTACCGGCTTTGATTTCGTTAACAGCTTTTTCCACTTCGAAAGTTACTGTACCAGTTTTAGGGTTTGGCATTAAGCCTTTAGGTCCAAGTACGCGACCAAGCTTACCTACCTCCGCCATCATGTCTGGTGTAGCAACAACTACGTCGAAGTCGAACCAGCCTTGGTTGATTTGGTTGATAAGATCTTGTTCACCAACAAAATCTGCACCTGCAGCTTCTGCTTCCTTCGCTTTATCTCCCTTTGCGAATACTAGAACGCGTTGGGATTTACCAGTACCGTGAGGCAATACCATTGCACCGCGGATTTGCTGGTCAGCTTTCTTAGGGTCAACGCCAAGGCGGAAAGCAGCTTCTACTGTTTCATCAAACTTAGCTTTAGCAGTTTCTTTTACAAGTCCAACAGCTTCTTTTGGTTCATAAGCTTTTGATTTATCAACTAATTTTAAAAGGTCTTCATAACGTTTGCTTCGTTTTGCCATTTTTTACATCCTCCTAATTGTGGTTTTAACGGTTTTACCTCCCACGAATAAAGGTTGCGATATGGAAATCCCCATGCTCGCAACCTTCTCTCAATCCTGAGCCGCTGTGGGATTAGTCTTCGACAATGATTCCCATGCTGCGCGCTGTACCTTCAACCATACGCACAGCTGCATCTACGTCAGCAGCGTTAAGGTCAGGCATTTTCGTTTCCGCAATCTCACGTACTTTGTCACGATTGATTGTGGCAACTTTGTTACGATTTGGTTCACCTGAACCGGATTTAATTCCAGCTGCTTCTTTAAGAAGAACAGCAGCAGGTGGAGTTTTAGTAACAAATGTAAATGAACGGTCTTCAAAAACCGTGATTTCTACCGGAATGATCATGCCAGCTTGATCTGCTGTACGAGCGTTAAATTCCTTACAGAAACCCATAATGTTAACACCTGCTTGACCAAGTGCTGGTCCTACTGGTGGTGCTGGGTTTGCTTTACCTGCAGGGATTTGAAGTTTTACAACTTTAACTACTTTTTTAGCCACGAGACACACCTCCTTAAGTCCGTGATGTGGTTACTGGGGGTTAACCCCTCCCACTCTTTTCATATAACATGAATCCTCTTTGCTCGAGGCATAAAGAACATAAAAATTCTATCATTATGACAAAAAGAATGCAAGGGGGATTCTTATAATTTTTCTATTTGAGAGAACTCTAGCTCGACTGGTGTTTCACGACCAAACATGTTGACGTGAACTTTTACCTTCTGCTTGTCCAAGTCAATATGCTCAATTGTACCAGTAAAGTTTGCAAACGGACCATCTGTTACAGTGACGCTTTCTTTTACTTCAAAGTCAATGTCATGAACAGGCTCATCCATACCCATGCGTTTCAGCACTGCCTCAACTTCTTCTGGTAAGAGAGGGATTGGCTTGGACCCTGATCCAGTTGATCCAACGAATCCAGTTACTCCAGGTGTGTTGCGCACAACATACCATGAATCATCTGTCATAACCATTTCAGCTATAACATAACCCGGGAACGTTTTTTTGTTTACTGTCTTTCTTTTTCCGTTTTTAATTTCCGTTTCTTCATCTTCTGGAACTAGAACACGGAAAATCTTATCTTCCATTCCCATTGAGTCCACACGTTTTTCTAAATTCTTTTTTACCTTATTCTCATAACCAGAATAGGTGTGAACGACATACCATCTTTTTTCCATAGTGTTAGGACAAATGGTTGCCCTTCCCTCCCTTGTCGTATACTTAGATTTTTTAACCACATGAAAAAACCCGTAGAACGGGTTTTTGAGCATGAAGCATATTTAGTATCATTATAACATAAAGATCAGTGCTTTATTCGAAAAATAATTCCAGAATCATTGAAATTCCTTGGTCTATGGCTGCGAAAAAGACAGCTACAAATGCTACTGTTGTCAAAACAGTGATTGTGTACTTAGTCAATTCGTTGCCTTTTGGCCAACTAACTTTTTGCATCTCTCGAGATACATTTTTAAGAAATTTAAACAATGATGGTACCCCCAAACTTTCACCAAAAACGGCTTCGTCTTTTATTTTGTCTCCCGATGTAGGGTATGTTTACCGCATTTTTTACAAAATTTTCGAGCTTCGAGTCGTTCAGATTGAGTAGTAGCATTTTTATCAGTGGTATAATTTCGGCTCAAGCACTCGATGCATGCTAAGACGATTTTCTTACTCATACTTCTCTCTCCCCTTATCAGGGTTCATAACTTTCATTACTGTATCATGCTCTCAAAACCGTGTCAACGCTGTCTTTACAATGTGATTTCACTTACTTCTAAGTAGCGTTCAAGCTTTCTTTTCACCCTCTGTAGAGCATTATCAATGGATTTTACATGTCGGTTTAACTCTTTTGAAATCTCTTGATAGGATTGTCCATCTAAATAACGTGTCAGGACCTTTTGCTCTAAATCACTTAACAATTCAGACATTTTTAATTCCATATCGCCAAATCGTTCGCGGTTCAAAATTAATTCTTCTGGATCTAATGCTTTGGCACCCGAGATCACATCAAGCAACGTGCGATCGGATTCTTCATCATAAATGGGCTTGTCTAAAGAAACGTATGAGTTGAGTGGAATATGTTTTTGTCTTGTGGCCGTTTTAATTGCAGTAATAATTTGGCGGGTGACACATAGTTCGGCGAAGGCTTTAAACGAAGAGAGCTTGTCCTCTTGATAGTCCCGTATCGCCTTATATAGTCCAATCATGCCTTCTTGCACAATATCTTCTCGATCTGCCCCGATGAGAAAATATGTTCGAGCCTTAGCACGCACAAAATTTTTGTATTTATTAATCAAATGTTCAAGTGCGCGACTATCTCCTTTGTGCACAAATTCAACAATATCCTCATCAGCTAGATTTTCTAAGTCCGTGATGTCCGTCTCCAATTGTCCGATGCTCACGTAAGGATTCCCCCCGACCGTACTTCCCTGGATATAGAAATATTATACAGTAAGCGTTTCAAAAGCGTCAACAGCGCATGTTGCTACTTTTCACCTCTTCGCCACTTTTCAAAAACGTCTAGTACTTCCTTTTTTATCGGAATTTTCGGTTTATATTGAACCTGTTTTTGAGATTCTAATTCTTTTTCTATCTCTTTTTCTATATTATTTACTTCAATACGGAGTTCCCTGGCTGATTTACGCAAAGCACCTTGTCCAAAGATAGTCCTCTGTTCTGTATAATCAGATGTTGCTACATAAACTTGGTTTCGAACATTTTTAACTTCTTGTGTTAATTTTTCAATACGTTCATCTGCTGTTTCATTCTCTCTCGTGTAAACGACTTCCACTTTGTGATTCTTATCTTTCTTTTCGATCCCGCGTACCATGTGAGCATCAAATACAACAATAACTCGATCACCTGAATAAGCTTTATATTCAGCTAACTTATCAATCAGTAAATCACGGGCTTGACCAAGGTCTTTGTTGCGAAGTGCTTGGAGTTCCGGCCAATCTCCAATAATGTTGTAGCCATCTACAATTAGAACATCCATGCTTATTCCCCTAATGGGTGGCGTTTTCGGAACACTTCATACATCAATAAACTAGCGGAGACGGATGCATTCAGAGACGTAACATGACCAGCCATCGGTAAACGAACAGTCCAATCACATTTTTCTTTTACTAAGCGACTAATTCCTTTTCCTTCACTACCAATGACAAGCGCAATAGGCATATCCCCCTGAAGCTGACGATAATCCTCTTCACCAGTTGCATCTGTACCAACCACCCATACATGTTCTTCTTTTAGTTCTTCAATTGTTCTGGATAAATTGGTCACACGAACAACGGGTATATATTCTATTGCTCCTGTAGATGTTTTGGCTACAGTCGTTGTTAAGCCGACAGAGCGTCGCTTCGGAATGACTACACCATGTACACCCGCAGCATCAGCTGTTCGTAAGATGGAACCAAGATTGTGTGGGTCTTCAATCTCATCAAGAATTAAGAGAAAAGGCGCCTCACCTTGCTCTTCTGCTTTTTTAAAGATGTCATCTATTTCGCTATACGTATAAGCAGCAACAGATGCTATTACACCTTGGTGGTTACCATCTACTAGTTGATCTAACTTTTTTCGAGGTACTTGTTGCACTTGTATCCCTTTTTCTTTTGCAAGCTGATGGATGTTCTGACTTGCCTTACGTTGCAAATGCTCAGATACCATAATTTTATTTATAGCTCGTCCAGATTTTAACGATTCTTGTACGGCATTTTTACCAATTACCCATTCCTCACTCATGTTGATTTCCCTCCTCTACAATTTGAATGGCATGACCAACCAATTGATAAAGCCTCTCTTCGTTTCCAGAAAGGTAATGATATCCCAATAATGCTTCAAATGCTGTGCTGTATTTATACGTCTGTACATCCGTGTTTTTAGGTATAGAGCCAGATTTTGCATTACGACCTCTACGAACAACTGCTTGTTCTTCATCAGAAAGTTGATCTTCCTCAAACCATTTTCTCAATACGTGTGCTTGGGATTTTGCAGAAACAAATTTCACAGCAGCCTGATGAAGCTGCTGTGGCTTAATGCTTCCGCTTCGAATAAGATGTTCCCGAACATATTGTTCATAGACAACATCCCCCATATAAGCGAGCGTTAAGCTTTTCATTTGTTTCGCATTTACTTCTTGATGATTCATGCTTAACCTCTTTTCCAACGTGTACCTTGAGGAGTGTCTTCTAAAATAATGTTGCGCTCTTTTAAATTATCGCGAATTTCATCAGCTCGTTGGAAGTCACGGTTTTTACGAGCATCAATACGTTCTTGAATCAATGCATCAATTTCATCATCAAGTAACTCATCCGCTTCTTCAATTTGAACACCTAGTACGCCTGCTAGATCAACAAGAGCCTTTTGGAATGCTTCGATTACTTCTTGAGATGTATGAGAAGATTGTAGGTAAACGTTCGCTTCTTTTGTGATATCAAAGAGAACAGAAATAGCGTTGGCTGTATTAAAGTCATCGTTCATTTCAGCCATGAAACGTTGCTTGAATTCCTCCACCTTTGTAAGCCACTCTTCATCTTTTCCGTTTAAGTTCGTACTGGATTGTTTACGATGTTCTAAGTTTTGATGGGCATTTTTAATTCGTTCTAAACTACTTTTTGCGCCTTGTAGTAACTTCTCGCTAAAGTTAATCGGGTGACGATAATGAACCGTTAGCATGAAAAATCGGATGACTTGTGGATCGTGCTGTTTGATGATGTCGTTAACAAGTACAAAGTTCCCAAGTGATTTCGACATTTTTTCGTTTTCAATATTGATATAGCCGTTATGCATCCAATAATTAGCAAAGGTTGTGTCATTGCATGCTTCCGATTGCGCAATTTCATTCTCATGGTGCGGGAATGTTAAATCCTGTCCACCAGCATGAATATCAATCGTGTCACCTAGATATTTTTTGGCCATAGCCGAGCATTCGATATGCCAGCCAGGACGCCCTTTACTCCAAGGACTCTCCCATGAGATTTCATTATCTTTAGCTCTTTTCCATAAAGTGAAATCAATTGGGTCTTCTTTTTTCTCTCCAACTTCAATACGTGCACCCGAGCGTAATTCATCGATGGATTGGTGTGAAAGTTTTCCGTAAGAATCAAAAGATCGTGTGCGGAAGTAAACGTCTCCACCCGATTCATAAGCGTGACCTTTATCAATTAAGGTTTGGATAAATTCAATAATTTCATCCATATTTTCTGTTACACGTGGGTGGTGTACCGCTTCTCTAATCCCGAATGCTCCTACATCTTCTTTGTAGGCTTTAATAAAGCGCTCTGCAATATCTGGCACTTCTTCATTCATTTCATTCGCTGCCTTAATGAGCTTATCATCGACATCTGTGAAATTTAATGCGTACTCCACTTCATAACCTTGATACTCAAAATACCTGCGAACTGTGTCGAACACGATCGCTGGGCGTGCATTACCAATATGGATGTAGTTGTATACAGTCGGGCCGCATACATACATTTTAACCTTGCCTTCCTCAATCGGTTGGAAGGTTTCCTTTTGACGAGTTAGAGTGTTATAAATTTTAATCGACATCGTCACTCACTCCTTTTTTCTTTTTGTTCATTGATTTCTTGCTTTAGCGACTCAATCTGTTGTTCTAATTCATTTATTTTATCAGCGACTGGATCAGGCATCTTGTGATGATCCAGATTCTTACTTACTTTCTTTCCATCCTGCATAACGACAGTGCCTGGGATACCAACAACAGTTGAATTATCTGGAACCTCATGTAAGACAACTGAACCTGCTCCCACTTTCGAGTTTTCTCCTATCGTAATCGATCCTAGCACCTTCGCACCGGTAGCTACGAGAGAATTATCTTTTAAAGTTGGGTGGCGTTTTCCTTTTTCCTTACCTGTTCCCCCAAGTGTTACTCCTTGGAAAAGGGTTACGTTATCTCCTATTTCACACGTTTCGCCAATGACTACTCCCATACCGTGGTCGATGAAAAAACGACGTCCGATTTGAGCACCTGGGTGAATCTCGATCCCTGTGAAAAAGCGACTTACTTGAGAGATCACTCTAGCTAAAAAGAAAAATTTCCTTTTATAACAAGCATGAGCAATACGGTGCGACCAGATCGCATGTAAGCCTGCATATGTCAAAATAACTTCAAAGCGACCTCTAGCAGCAGGGTCTTGATCAAACACCACGTCGACATCTTCTTTAAACATCTTCAAAAGTTTCCCCATACTTGCTTCTCCTCCTTTAATAAAACCTAGTTCGTCGCCTCGCTTTTCTAAATAAAAAAACGCCTCTGTGTTATATCTAACACAGAGACGCTTGGTTGCGCGGTTCCACTCTGTTTGAGAAGGACTTAGTAAATGTTAATCCTATCTCCAACTTAACTCTTTTAACGGTGAGCTAGCCGCTCTTGTGTACTACCTTTCTACAAGAGACTCTGAGGTGCATTTCAAAAGAGTTCCTTAAGATCACTCCCAGCCGATGGTGATCCTCTCTGGATAAGGTTCCGACTTTTTACTTCTCCTCATCAACGTTCGATATTGTATATTTACTATATTACATTTCCCTCAAAATGTGAACTTCTATGCTTTTAATTGTTGGATTGCGTTCTGAAGGCGTGCTTGAACAGTATCTTTACCAACTAAACGAATGGCATTTGGAAGTTCAGGACCGTGCGTTTGACCCGTTGTTGCAACGCGAACAGGCATGAATAACTTCTTCCCTTTATGGCCCGTTTCTTTTTGAACCGCTTTGATCGCTTTTTTAATAGCATCTGGTTCAAATTCTTCTAACTCATCTAATTTCGCACTGAATGTTTCAAGTACTTCTGGAACTTGTTCCCCTTTAAGTACTTCCATTGCCTCTTCATCATACTCGATCTCATGCTTGAAGAATAGCTCCGTTAACTCAACAATTTCAGCAGCATAATTCAATTGTTCTTGATAAAGAGCGATCAGTTCACGAGCCCACTGCTTTTGGTCATCGCTCATGTTTTCAGGCAGACGACCTGCTTCCACTAAATGAGGAAGAGCAAGTTCTACAACACGATCTAAATCAGCAGCTTTAATATATTGATTGTTAATCCACTTCAGTTTCGCTGGGTCAAAAACAGCAGGAGAAGAAGACAGGCGAGCTGGATCAAAGATATCAATCAATTGATCTTTAGTGAAAATCTCTTCTTCACCAACAGGGGACCAGCCAAGAAGTGTAATAAAGTTAAATAATGCTTCTGGTAAATAACCTAACTTCTCATATTGGCCGATGAACTGAAGGATATGCTCATCACGCTTACTTAATTTCTTACGTTGTTCATTTAAGATTAATGCCATATGGCCAAAGTTTGGAGCTTCCCAACCAAATGCATCATACACCATCATTTGCTTCGGCGTATTTGAAATGTGCTCTTCACCACGTAATACATCTGTAATTTTCATAAGGTAATCATCGATTGCTACCGCAAAATTGTACGTTGGTGTACCATTTTTCTTAGCGATTACCCAATCACCAAAGTCACTTGATTCAAATGTGATTTCACCACGTACTATATCAGTAAACGTGTACGTCTTACCTTCTGGCACACGAATACGGATACTCGGCTGACGACCTTCATCTTCAAATTGTTTTATTTGTTCTTCTGTTAAATCACGGTGTGCTCCTGAATATTTCGGAACCTCACCTTTAGAGCGTTGTTCTTCACGTTCTGCTTCTAGCTCATCCTCTGTCATATAGCATTTATAAGCTAGTCCTTTTTCAAGCAGTTCATCAATATACTTTTGATAGATATCTAAACGTTCCATCTGACGATAAGGACCATAGTCGCCACCTACGTCGACGCTCTCATCCCAATCCATTCCAAGCCACTTCAAAAATTCCATCTGGCTCTGCTCTCCACCAGCAACATTACGTTTCTCATCTGTATCCTCAATACGGATAACAAATTTTCCTCCTAGGTGGCGAGCATATAAGTAGTTAAATAAAGCCGTACGCGCATTTCCTATGTGTAAATGGCCTGTCGGGCTTGGTGCATAACGCACGCGAACTTCGTTAGTCATAATTTTTCCCCTTCCTTCGTGTGCTTCCGAAGCATTTGCCTCTATTTTATCATCTACGGATCTATTTTGCCTCATCATTGTTCCCTAGCATATTATAGCGATTATGAGCGTTGGAGTAAAACAACCGCTTGAGCTGCGATCCCTTCTTTTCGACCTGGAAATCCTAGTTTCTCTGTTGTCGTTGCTTTGACATTAATTTGCGAAGGTTCTACCTCTAATATGCGTGCAATATTATTTCGAATATCTTCAATGTATGGAGCCATCTTTGGAGCCTGTGCAATAACTGTACAATCAATATTACCCAGGGAATACCCTTGATCCTGGACGATATTCCATACATGTCTTAACAGCTCTTGTGAGTCCGCATCTTTAAATGATGGATCTGTATCCGGAAAATGTTTTCCAATATCTCCTTCACCGATAGCTCCTAAACAAGCATCCGCTACAGTATGGAGAAGCACATCTGCATCAGAATGTCCTAACAACCCTTTCTCATATGGAATCTCAATGCCTCCGATAATACAAGGACGATCTTCTGCAAATTGGTGAACATCAAAGCCTTGTCCGATACGAAACATACTGTTCCTCTCCTTTTTCTGTTCATTTGCTCTTTTCTCAAGTATAGCATGGGCTTTTTCCATATCTTCAGGTGTCGTTAGTTTTATATTGTCGTAACTTCCTGCTACAACTTCTACTTTTTGGTTGAGTCTTTCCACTAAAGAGGTATCATCTGTTCCATAATACCCTTCTTGCTTTGCTGTTTCATGAGCATCTTTAATAATGGAAAAACGAAAAGCTTGAGGTGTTTGTGCTGCCCATAAATGTTCCCGATCTAATGTCGTTAGCGAGCCCTCTTGATAACTTTTTATCGTATCCGTTACCGGTACTGCTAATAAAGCCGCTCCAGTCTGTATCGCTTGTTCTGTCAATTTACGAAGGTTTTCTTGCTGCACAAAAGGACGAGCCCCGTCGTGAATAAGCACGACATCTCCGTCTCCCTCACAGGCACGTAATCCTTCATAAACGCTATCCTGACGTTCTTTACCACCATGTACGATTTCCACCTTATCGCCAAGCTGATATTGGTCTATAAGCTCCTGTATGATGTTCTCTTCTCGTGGGTTAACCACAAGTTTTATGGCCTGACAAGCAGAGTCCTGATGAAAAATAAGTAGTGTATGTATAATGAGCGGTTTCCCTTGTAACGTTAGAAATTGCTTGTTTTGTCCTGCTTGCATCCGCTTCCCTTGACCAGCTGCTAAAACGATCGCCTGATATGATATCATGTTAAGCCACCCTATTGATCCATTCTATATTTATGTCGTGAAATAACAAAAGCGATAACATTAACTGTTATCACTTTTGTATGCTCCTATTCGTTTATACCGTTTTTATAACGCTTTTTCAAGTAGTTTTGGCTTTGCGAAAATCATACGTCCAGCAGATGTTTGAAGTACACTCGTTACAAGTACTTCAATCGTTTGACCAATATAACTCTTACCTTCTTCAACGACAATCATTGTTCCATCATCAAGATAAGCTACACCTTGATTTTCTTCTTTGCCATCTTTAATAACGTTAACCGTTAATTCTTCACCTGGAAGAACAACTGGCTTAACAGCATTGGCAAGATCATTAATGTTTAGAACTTGTACATTTTGAAACTCACATACTTTATTTAGGTTGAAATCATTCGTTACAACTACGCCATTGATTAACTTCGCAAGTTTTACAAGCTTACTATCAACTTCTTGAATGTCATCAAAATCCCCTTCATATATCTCAACGTTTACAGGAATTTCTTTTTGCATACGATTTAGAACATCTAAACCACGGCGTCCACGATTTCGTTTCAATACGTCTGAAGAGTCAGCAATATGCTGTAGTTCTTCCAATACGAATTGAGGAATTAGGATCGTTCCCTCAAGAAAATGGGTCTGACAGATATCAGCGATGCGTCCATCAATAATGACGCTCGTATCAAGGATTTTTGCTTTTGGTTGGTCTGCTGTGTTTTCATCATTCTCTGAATCAGTGGATTTTGTTTTTTCTTTGTCTTTCTCTTTTTTCGTAGCAATCGTTAATAGACTAACAAATTCATCCTTACGCTTAAAGCCGACTTGAAATCCTAAATAGCCTAAAAAGATCGTTATGAAAATAGGAAGAACTTGAGAAACCAGAGTAAACTCAATATCTTGTAGTGTTATGTTCACAAGATAAGCTACTAATAAACCAATTAGTAATCCAAAGCTACCAAATAAAAGATCGGCAACCGGAACGCGTACAAGCGTTTCCTCAATCCATCTTAAGAAATCCACAATATAATCGACAAACCAAAATGTTAGTAAATAAAGAATAAGTGCTCCAGTAATCATCCCGGTCACGCTATGAAGCCAATTGTCTACATTCCAGAAATTATCAAATAAATCCGGAAGATACAAAAAGCCCAACGTTCCGCCTGCAATAACAATAAATAATTGCACAATTCGTTTAAGCACTAAGGTCACCTCCTAGCATGCAGTATTACCAATAATATTAAAATCTAATCGATATAAATCCATTGTCATAAAAAATCTTATTGTCTGACGAAACAGTATCACAATTTACAAAAATAGTCAATTAATTTAGAATATTAAATTTTAACATAGCAATTAATATTATGTCAATTTCAATTCAAATTAAATATTTCGATCAATAAACAATTGCTCTTGAATACGGTTTAAACCTTCTTTGATTTTACCTGCCCTTACTTCACCGACACCATCTACAACAACCAACTCTTTCGGAGAAGCCTTAACCACTTCATTCAACGTTCCAAAACGATCAATGATGTGTGTAACGATCAGAGATGGCAAGCGTGGAATACGGTTCAGTATGCGATATCCTCTTGGCATTACAGGGTCCTCTAACTTGATAGTAGAGCTGTACCCTAATAATTTCAGAATTTGTGCGTCATCTAATAATTCTGTTTGGTTAACTTCTTGCAATTTTTTTAGCATGTAATACGGTTCATAATCAGAGCGTTTACTATAATCTTTAATCAATAAAGCCGCTTCATCTTCAACATTTGAAACAAGTTCAGTCAGCTGGAGCTGAATTAAGCGCCCTTCTGTTCCAAGTTCATCCACATAATTAAGCATTTCATTCTTAATGCGAAGCACCATCTCAATACGGTGAATAACCTGAATTACCTCTGAGAACGTGACCATCTCTTCAAATTCCAAAGCTCCAAGGTTGGTAATCCCTTGATCTAATACATTTTTATATTTCTCAAGCGTCTGCATAGCCTGATTAGCCTTTGTTAAAATTACGCCAATATCTTTAAGTGCATATCGTAAACTGCCTTTATACAGCGTGATAACATTACGACGTTGAGAAATAGCAACAACCAAATTGCCCGTTTGCTTCGCTACGCGTTCAGCAGTACGATGTCTCATTCCTGTCTCCGTTGATGGAATAGATGGGTCAGGCATTAACTGTGCATTTGCATATAAAATCTCTGTACCATCTCCGTTTAGAATAATGGCTCCGTCCATTTTAGCCAGCTCATAAAGATTTGCAGGTGAAAAACCTGATTGGATATGAAACCCTCCATCTACTAGATGTAGCATTCTATCGTTGTACCCTAAGACAATTAAACCACCTGTATTAGCTCTTAGCACATTTTCTATTCCTTCTCGAATTGGAGTACCGGGAGCTACAAATCGTAATATATCTCCAATCATGGACTCTTTCTGCTCATACCATTCCATTTATGATCCTCCCAACGTCTGCTTCAAGGCCTCCTGAACAGAATTCACGCCGATAATCTCTATGTTATCAGGGAATGTCCATCCACTAAGGTTCTTCTTAGGTACAATTGCACGCTTAAACCCTAACTTTGCAGCTTCTTGGACACGCTGTTCAATTCGAGCAACCCTTCTTACTTCACCTGTTAATCCAACCTCTCCAATTAAGACATCATCTGCCTTAGATGCACGGTCTTGAAAGCTCGAGGCAATACTTACGGCTACTGCCAAATCAATTGCAGGTTCATCTAGCTTAACCCCACCTGCTACCTTTACATAAGCATCTTGATTTTGCAGAAGCAACCCAACACGTTTTTCTAGTACTGCCATTAATAGCGGTACACGATTACTGTCTACTCCAGTAGCCATCCTTCTTGGGTTTCCGTAGCTTGTTGGAGAAATAAGAGATTGGATTTCAACAAGAATCGGGCGTGTTCCTTCCATGGACGCAACAACTGTGGATCCAGCTGCACCTTGCGAACGTTCTTCTAGAAAGATTTCAGAAGGATTTTCTACTTCTCGCAAACCTTCTTCTTTCATTTCAAAGATACCCATTTCGTGTGTACTACCAAAACGGTTTTTAACACTTCGTAAAATTCGGAAGGTATGGTGACGTTCTCCTTCAAAATATAAAACAGCATCAACCATATGCTCGAGTAAGCGTGGACCTGCAATAGACCCTTCTTTGGTGACATGTCCAACTATGAATATCGGAATTCCTTTTTGTTTAGCTATTCGCATTAATTCACTTGTACATTCTCTCACCTGAGAGACACTTCCAGGAGCAGACGCTACTTCTTCTTTGAATATGGTTTGAATAGAGTCAATTACAACAAATGATGGTTGGATTTGATCAATATTTTGAGAAACATCCGCCATATTGGTCTCTGACAAGACATATAGATGATCTGATAAAACCCCTAAACGATCTGCTCGCAGCTTTGTTTGCTTAGGAGATTCCTCACCGGATATATAAAGTACTTTATTCTTTTTATGAGCCAATTGAGATGAAACTTGAAGCAGAATGGTAGACTTACCAATTCCGGGGTCACCACCAATGAGGACGAGTGATCCTGGTACGATCCCTCCTCCAAGTACGCGGTTCACCTCTGGCATATCTGTTTCAATTCGTGGTTCCTTTTGGGATGCAATTTCTGTTATCTTTTCCGGCTTTACTTTACCAGAAGTATCCCCTGTTACAAATGTATGCCGACCTGATGTATTCGATGCTACTCTCTCTTCTACAAGAGTGTTCCATTTATGACACCCTGGACACTTTCCCATCCATTTTGGCGTCTCATAACCACATTCCTGACATACAAATTTCGATTTTTGCTTGGCCATTCTATTTTCTCTCCTTATAAGAAGAGTCTTGCTCTTCTCATTATCTCATACGATACCTTTTGTATTGGGTTACAATGCGTTTACATTCTCGTTACGTTCTTTTACGTAATAAAGTGTACCGTTCATATTAAATTTCTATATACCTTGATCTTATCGGAAATGAAAAAAAATCGGAAGGCTAACGCCTTCCGATTCATGAAATTTTCAATAGATGCTTCTACCGGAAATTTTTGTTTTATTTTGATGAAACGTAAAATTCATCGTTGTCATTCACATCAATTACAACATTTTCACCTTGAGAGATCGATTCTTTCAGTAGCTCTTCAGATAGAAGGTCTTCTACGTTTTTCTGGATAGAGCGACGTAGTGGGCGGGCACCATATTCAGGATCAAAGCCTTCATTTGCGATTTTTTCTAGCGCAGCATCTGTAAGAGAGAAGTCGACCTCAAGTTCTGTTAAGCGTTTTTGAAGCTGATCTACCATCAGTTTCACGATGTCTTTCATGTGCTTCTTCTCTAGAGAGTGGAAGACAATGATTTCATCGATACGGTTTAAGAACTCTGGACGGAATGCTTTCTTCATTTCGTCCATTACTTTAGATTTCATGTCTTTATAATCTTGGCCGGAGTCATCCATTGTAAATCCAGCATATTTGTTGGATTTCAACTCTTGTGCACCAACGTTTGAAGTCATAATAATAACCGTATTACGGAAGTCCACTGTACGACCTTTTGAGTCTGTTAGGCGTCCATCTTCTAATACCTGTAACAGTGTATTGAAGACATCTGGGTGAGCTTTCTCAATCTCATCCAACAGAATAACAGAGTAAGGTTTTTGGCGAACTTTCTCCGTTAATTGACCACCTTCCTCATAGCCTACATAGCCAGGAGGTGAACCAACTAGTCGAGACGTGGAGTGTTTCTCCATGTACTCGGACATATCAACACGGATCATTGCATCTTCTTCACCAAACATCGTTTCTGCTAATGCTCGGGCTAGTTCTGTTTTACCTACACCTGTTGGCCCTAAGAATATGAATGAACCAATTGGACGTTTCGGATCTTTAAGACCTGAACGTGCACGACGAATGGCTTTTGAGATAGCTTTAACAGCTTCGCCCTGACCAATAACGCGGTCGTGAAGAACTTCCTCTAGGTTAAGAAGACGTTCACTTTCATCCTTGGCTAGCTTAGAAACAGGAACTCCCGTCCATGTAGATACAACAGATGCAATATCCTCAGTTGTAACTTCAGAGTTTTCTTGACCCTGTTGTTCTTTCCACTCATCCTTCGTTTTATCTAATTCTTCACGAAGCTTCTGTTCATTATCACGAAGAGATGCTGCTTTTTCGAATTCTTGACTTTGAACAGCCGCGTCTTTTTCTTTACGAACTTCTTCAAGCTTCTGTTCAAGTTCTTTAAGGTTTGGCGGAGCTGTATAAGAACGTAAGCGAACTTTAGAAGCTGCTTCATCGATCAAGTCAATCGCCTTATCTGGTAAGAAACGATCTTGAATATATCGATCTGAAAGTTTAACAGCTGATTTGATCGCTTCATCGGTAATCGTTACGCGGTGGTGTGCTTCGTAACGGTCCCGAAGGCCTTGCAAGATTTGCTCAGACTCTTCATTCGTAGGCTCATCTACCTGGATTGGTTGGAAACGACGTTCGAGAGCTGCATCTTTCTCAATATATTTACGATATTCCTCAAGAGTTGTAGCTCCGATACATTGCAAGTCTCCACGAGCTAGAGAAGGTTTTAAGATGTTAGATGCATCAATCGCACCTTCTGCTCCTCCTGCGCCAATCAATGTGTGAAGCTCATCAATGAATAGAATGATATTGCCTGCTTGGCGAATTTCTTCCATCACTTTTTTCAAACGATCTTCAAATTCACCACGATATTTTGTTCCAGCTACTACTGTCCCCATATCTAATGTCATTACACGCTTATCACGTAAAATTTCCGGTACTTCATTATTTACGATTTGTTGAGCTAAACCTTCAGCAATGGCTGTTTTACCAACACCAGGTTCACCGATTAATACCGGGTTATTTTTTGTACGACGACTTAGCACTTGAATAACACGTTCAATTTCTTCACTACGGCCGATTACTGGGTCAATGTTTCCTTCTTTAGCAACCGTAGTTAAATCACGTGCAAGAGAGTCTAACGTCGGTGTATTTGCACTAGATGCTTGCCCCCCGCCTCGACTATTAGAGGTAGACTCATTGCTTCCTAGAAGCTGCAACACTTGTTGACGAGCCTTATTTAAGCTAACCCCTAGATTATTCAGAACGCGGGCAGCTACACCTTCTCCTTCTCGAATTAAGCCAAGTAAGATATGCTCTGTTCCAACATAGGAATGACCTAGTTTTCTAGCCTCATCCATGGATAATTCAATAACCTTTTTAGCACGTGGTGTATAGTGAATCGTTTGGGAAACTTTATCCCCAGAACCGATTAATTGCTCGACTTCTTCTTGGATTTTATCTGAAGCTAAGCCGAGAGCTGCAAGAGCCTTCGCTGCAATTCCTTCTCCTTCTCGTACTAAACCTAACAGAATATGTTCTGTACCAATGTTGTTATGACCTAGGCGAACTGCTTCTTCCTGAGCTAATGCTAATACTTTTTGTGCTCTTTCTGTAAAACGCCCAAACATCATAGGGCTTCCCTCCTTACAAGATTAATTTTCTAATTGTAGTCGTTCTCGGATGAGAGATGCTCGACGAACATCTCGCTCTTCCGGTGTTAGTGATTTTTGTGCATATTGTTGTAAAAACCCTGGTTGCGTTAAAATCATTAATTCATTGAGGATCGTTTTTGATACATTTTTGATGTAGCCTAAATCAATTCCCAGTCGTAAATCAGATAAACATTTGGCTGCTTCTTTGGATTCAATAATTCTGCTGTTAGAAAGCACGCCATATGAACGGAATATCTTATCCTCGAGTTGTACCCCTGTCTGACCAATAATACGGTCTCGAGCGGTTCTCTCATGTTCAATTAACTGATGAACGACACTTTTCAAATCCTCTACGATATCTTTTTCTGACTTCCCAAGGGTGATTTGATTTGATATTTGAAAAATGTTACCTAAAGCTTCACTGCCTTCTCCATAAATCCCTCGGACTACTAACCCTAATTGGTTAATAGCAGGAACTAAACGGTTCATTTGCTGTGTCATAACTAGAGCAGGTAGGTGCATCATAACGGATGCTCTTAAGCCTGTTCCGACATTTGTTGGACAGCTTGTGAGGTAACCGCGCTCCTCATCAAATGCATAATTGATGTTTTCCTCAAGCCAGTCATCAAGCTTTGATGCTTCATCCAAAGCTTTTTCTAATTGATAACCTGGTACATACAATTGAATACGCATATGATCTTCTTCGTTTACCATAATGGAAACTTGCTCATTTTCTGATATGAGCACTCCTCCATAGTTCGCGTGATCAGATAGATGAGGACTAATTAAATGTTTTTCAACTAATACACGCTTTTCAATATCTTTTAAGTCTTTCATTCTGATTAATTCCAAATCCTGATAAGACTCAAATGATTGATGGGCATATTCTTGTTGAAAATAATCTATAATACGAGTTAAGTCATCCTCATTGGCTAAAATCGGAAAGGGGGTGTCTTCGAAATTTCGAGCCAATCGTACACGACTGCTCAACACAATATCACTGTCTGGCCCTTCCTCTTTCATCCACGGACTTATAGCTTCATTCATTACCCGTTCTAGGGACATTATTCATCACCATCCCTATCATCTGAATTGATTTGTTCTTGAAGTGACCGAATTTGGTCACGAACCTTAGCTGCTTCTTCAAAATTCTCTTCATGAATAAGACGTTGCATTTCTTGTCTTTTGTCATCAATTTGTTTTCTTATTTGAAGATTGCCTCCAGTTCGTACGGGAATCTTCCCATCATGTCGTGTATTACCACTATGCACTCTTCGGAATATTGGATTTAATTTTTCACCAAATGTTCGATAACACTCAGCACAACCAAATTTACCGATTCGTGTGAACTCTTGATAGGTAAGACCACACTTTTCACATTTCAATCCTTGTTGGGTACTATATGAATGGTTTGGTGTTTGTGACTCTGACATAGGATACGTTTCAAAGTTAAACAACCCAGATAATAGATTATGAAGTGAAAATGAATCCTGATTCTGGGACATATACCCTTTTTCATAAGCGCATTTTTCACAGACATGCACTTCCGTTTTATTGCCATTAATGACTTGGGTGAAATGCAAAGTTGCAGGGCGTTGATGGCATTCTTGACATTCCATACAACTCGCTCCTTCCCTTATTGTTTATATTTCAACGTCGTTAACATAGCAGTTAGTATTCGAGAACGAATTTCATCACGAAGAACTATAGGGACTGCTAACACATCTCTTGAAATTCCACTCGCCATGATCCTAGCTTCACGAGAAGTAATTAGTTCTTCTTCTAACAATCGTTCAATGATATCTATAGCCCCTTGTTGTGATATTTTCGGTTGGACCATGTTGATCAACTCATTGATAAGTTTGATCTCATCCTGGTATTCGATACGACTAATTCGAATGTACCCACCGCCACCTCGTTTACTTTCGACTATATACCCTTTTTCCACGGTAAAGCGAGTTTTAATCACGTAATTGATCTGAGAAGGCACACACTGAAAATGGTCAGCGATTTCACTGCGTTTAATTTCAATCGCATTTTGATTACTTTGATCAATAATCTTCTTTAAATACGATTCAATTACGTCAGATATATTTCGCATGCTCCCTCCTCCTCACCTTTGACTTTGACTATCTTTGACTATACTTTTATTATACAAATTCTTTTTTGAAATGCAAATCATATACAAAATATGATTGACTAGTCATAGATGAATTTAACTACGATGATAAACGCCTCTAACATATGGAAGCTTGGAGATATCATCAAATAAGTTTACTTGCTTATTTTTCTGAGCATGTTGAATTTCTACATAAATGGTTCGTTGATCTCCTGCTTCATTTTGAATTTCAAAGCGTTGTAAACTAATATCATATTGATCAAAAACTTTAACAATATCCCCTAATGATACATCTCGTTGCACAGAAATCTGTAAATGTTGGTTTGACCTGTTTCGAATAACCTTTTCTATGTTATTTAACAGAATCAAACTGAGCAATACAACGAGTGTTGTTAGCACAGCTGGGCCATACATACCTGCGCCAATAATGAGGCCTAGGCCTGCTACCGTCCAAATCGATGCAGCTGTTGTTAATCCTCTAATTGTAATACCATGCACCATTATCGTCCCAGCTCCTAAGAAGCCGATACCACTTATGACATAAGACGGAATCCTAGCTGGGTCAAAACGAATGCTATCGTGCTTATTTAAGTATGGGTCAAAGCCATATAAGGATAAAAGCATCATGACACAAGCTCCTACCCCTACAAGGATATGTGTACGAAAGCCAGCTGACCGATTCTTTATTTCACGTTCAAACCCTATCAGACCACACAATATAACTGCTGTTATCAGTCTGAACATCATTAGGGTAAAGTAATCATCAAAAAACGTTTCTAATGACAAGCATACCCCTCCTTTTATCTTCTCCATTTAATCTTATGTTAAGTCCAGTATTTTGATTATATCTCATTTGTGTATTTCTTTATGAATACAAGGTGTGCATATTAGAAACAAGATATATTCCGATTTGTATAAAAGGTGTCTGCTGTTCTAGGATGTGATAAGGAGGTAAAAGGTTTTCCTATTTATTTACCCGTTTTACTACAGAAAAGAAACTTCTTTTATTAATTATAAAAAGGTATTACAGAAAACGTTAAGGATGTTGGTGTTCATATAGATGTTTCCTAGGATAGATTAAGGTGATTGACTAGCTTGCTTGAGAGCGGTGTAGTGGTATTTCTTTTAAAATAAAAAGAACCCCAGAGAATCGAAATCCTCTGGGGTTCTAAAGTGTGCTTGGCGGCGTCCTACTCTTGCGGGGGCGAAACCCCGACTACCATTGGCGCTGAAGAGCTTAACTTCTGTGTTCGGCATGGGAACAGGTGTGACCTCTTCGCCAAAGCCACCAAACCTATGTAGTTGAAGGATATACCTTCAAAACTAGATAAGAGACATCGTAACGTTTTTTTCAATAGAGATAGATAAGTCCTCGATCGATTAGTATCAGTCAGCTGCACGTGTCACCACGCTTCCACCTCTGACCTATCAACCTTGTCGTCTACAAGGGATCTTACTCACTTAAAGTGATGGGAAATTTCATCTCGAGGGGGGCTTCATGCTTAGATGCTTTCAGCACTTATCCCGTCCACACGTAGCTACCCAGCTGTGCTCCTGGCGGAACAACTGGTGCACCAGCGGTGTGTCCATCCCGGTCCTCTCGTACTAAGGACAGCTCCTCTCAAATTTCCAACGCCCACGACGGATAGGGACCGAACTGTCTCACGACGTTCTGAACCCAGCTCGCGTACCGCTTTAATGGGCGAACAGCCCAACCCTTGGGACCGACTACAGCCCCAGGATGCGATGAGCCGACATCGAGGTGCCAAACCTCCCCGTCGATGTGGACTCTTGGGGGAGATAAGCCTGTTATCCCCGGGGTAGCTTTTATCCGTTGAGCGACGGCCCTTCCATTCGGTACCGCCGGATCACTAAGCCCGACTTTCGTCCCTGCTCGACTTGTAGGTCTCGCAGTCAAGCTCCCTTGTGCCTTTGCACTCTGCGAATGATTTCCAACCATTCTGAGGGAACCTTTGGGCGCCTCCGTTACTTTTTGGGAGGCGACCGCCCCAGTCAAACTGCCCACCTGACACTGTCTCCGGGCCGGATCACGGCCCTGGGTTAGAATGTCAGTACAGCCAGGGTAGTATCCCACCAATGCCTCCACCGAAGCTGGCGCTCCGGTTTCCAAGGCTCCTACCTATCCTGTACAAGCTGTACCAACATTCAATATCAGGCTACAGTAAAGCTCCACGGGGTCTTTCCGTCCAGTCGCGGGTAATGCGCATCTTCACGCATAGTATAATTTCACCGGGTCTCTTGTTGAGACAGTGCCCAAATCGTTGCACCTTTCGTGCGGGTCGGAACTTACCCGACAAGGAATTTCGCTACCTTAGGACCGTTATAGTTACGGCCGCCGTTTACTGGGGCTTCGATTCAGAGCTTCGCAAGAAGCTAACTCATCCTCTTAACCTTCCAGCACCGGGCAGGTGTCAGCCCCTATACTTCACCTTACGGTTTCGCAGAGACCTGTGTTTTTGCTAAACAGTCGTTTGGGCCTTTTCACTGCGGCTCCTCCTTATGAAGGAGCACCCCTTCTCCCGAAGTTACGGGGTCATTTTGCCGAGTTCCTTAACAAGAGTTCTCCCGATCACCTTAGGATACTCTCCTCGTCTACCTGTGTCGGTTTGCGGTACGGGCACCACTTTCCTCGCTAGAGGCTTTTCTTGGCAGTGTGAAATCAGGGACTTCGGTACTATAGTTCCCTCCCCATCACAGCTTGTGTTTGATGCACGGATTTGCCTATGCATCACACTCACTGCTTGGGCGCGCACATCCAATGGCGCGCTTCCCTTATCCTACTGCGTCCCCCCGTTGCTCAAACGGAAAGGAGGTGGTACAGGAATATCAACCTGTTATCCATCGCCTACGCCTTTCGGCCTCGGCTTAGGTCCCGACTAACCCTGAGCGGACGAGCCTTCCTCAGGAAACCTTAGACTTACGGTGGAAGAGATTCTCACTCTTCTTTCGCTACTCATACCGGCATTCTCACTTCTAAGCGCTCCACCAGTCCTCACGGTCTGACTTCACAGCACTTAGAACGCTCTCCTACCATTGTTCAAAGAACAATCCGCAGCTTCGGTGGTATGTTTAGCCCCGGTACATTTTCGGCGCAGAGTCACTCGACCAGTGAGCTATTACGCACTCTTTAAATGATGGCTGCTTCTAAGCCAACATCCTGGTTGTCTAAGCAACTCCACATCCTTTTCCACTTAACATACACTTAGGGACCTTAGCTGGCGGTCTGGGCTGTTTCCCTTTCGACTATGGACCTTATCACTCATAGTCTGACTCCCAAAGATAAGTCGATGGCATTCGGAGTTTGACTGAATTCGGTAACCCGATGAGGGCCCCTAGTCCAATCAGTGCTCTACCTCCATGACTCTCACTTTGAGGCTAGCCCTAAAGCTATTTCGGAGAGAACCAGCTATCTCCGTGTTCGATTGGCATTTCACCGCTACCCACACCTCATCCCCGCACTTTTCAACGTGCGTGGGTTCGGGCCTCCAGCCAGTGTTACCTGGCCTTCACCCTGGACATGGGTAGATCACACGGTTTCGGGTCTACGACCACATACTCAAATCGCCCTATTCAGACTCGCTTTCGCTGCGGCTCCGTTTCTTCAACTTAACCTTGCATGGGATCGTAACTCGCCGGTCCATTCTACAAAAGGTACGCCGTCACCCATTAACGGGCTCCGACTACTTGTAGGCACACGGTTTCAGGTTCTATTTCACTCCCCTCCCGGGGTGCTTTTCACCTTTCCCTCACGGTACTGGTTCACTATCGGTCACTAGGGAGTATTTAGCCTTGGGAGATGGTCCTCCCGGATTCCGACGGAATTACACGTGTTCCGCCGTACTCAGGATCCACTCCGGAGGGAACAAGATTTTGATTACAGGGCCGTTACCTTCTTTGGCTGATCATTCCAGATCGATTCATCTATCTTGTTCCTTGGTAACTCCAAAGGAGTGTCCTACAACCCCAGAGAGCAAGCTCTCTGGTTTGGGCTAATTCCGTTTCGCTCGCCGCTACTCAGGAAATCGCGTTTGCTTTCTCTTCCTCCGGGTACTGAGATGTTTCAGTTCCCCGGGTCTGCCTTTCTTAACCTATGAATTCAGTTAAGAATACCACCCCATTACGGGCGGTGGGTTTCCCCATTCGGAAATCTCCGGATCATAGCCTACTTACGGCTAACCGAAGCATATCGGTGTTTGTCCCGTCCTTCATCAGCTCCTAGTGCCAAGGCATCCACCGTGCGCCCTTATTCACTTAACTATCTCAAGTTGCCAGATGAGCGAATATCATCTGGTGTGAATGAAAAAATTGACGTTGGTTTGATGTCTGATTCTTATCTAGTTTTCAAGGTACATATTAGTTGAGTTGGTGGAGCCTAGCGGGATCGAACCGCTGACCTCCTGCGTGCAAAGCAGGCGCTCTCCCATCTGAGCTAAGGCCCCATATAAAGTTAGGAATGGTGGGCCTGAGTGGACTTGAACCACCGACCTCACGCTTATCAGGCGTGCGCTCTAACCAGCTGAGCTACAGGCCCATTCCTTATAGGAGAAAAATATGAAGAAATTAATCTTTCAAAACTGAACAAAACGAAACATGTCACGTTGAACGCAGTAACACTGCGTTTTCCGTAGTTATCCTTAGAAAGGAGGTGATCCAGCCGCACCTTCCGATACGGCTACCTTGTTACGACTTCACCCCAATCATTGGCCCCACCTTCGGCGGCTGGCTCCAAAAAGGTTACCTCACCGACTTCGGGTGTTGCCAACTCTCGTGGTGTGACGGGCGGTGTGTACAAGGCCCGGGAACGTATTCACCGCAGTATGCTGACCTGCGATTACTAGCGATTCCGGCTTCATACAGGCGAGTTGCAGCCTGCAATCCGAACTGAGAATGGTTTTTTGAGATTTGCTTGACCTCGCGGTCTCGCTGCCCTCTGTACCATCCATTGTAGCACGTGTGTAGCCCAGGTCATAAGGGGCATGATGATTTGACGTCATCCCCGCCTTCCTCCGGTTTGTCACCGGCAGTCACCTTAGAGTGCCCAACTGAATGCTGGCAACTAAGATTAGGGGTTGCGCTCGTTGCGGGACTTAACCCAACATCTCACGACACGAGCTGACGACAACCATGCACCACCTGTCATTCCGTCCCCGAAGGGAACTCCCTATCTCTAGGGATAGCGGAAGATGTCAAGACCTGGTAAGGTTCTTCGCGTTGCTTCGAATTAAACCACATGCTCCACCGCTTGTGCGGGCCCCCGTCAATTCTTTTGAGTTTCAGCCTTGCGGCCGTACTCCCCAGGCGGAGTGCTTAATGCGTTAACTTCAGCACTAAGGGGCGGAAACCCCCTAACACCTAGCACTCAACGTTTACGGCGTGGACTACCAGGGTATCTAATCCTGTTTGCTACCCACGCTTTCGCGCCTCAGCGTCAGTTACAGACCAGAGAGCCGCCTTCGCCACTGGTGTTCCTCCACATATCTACGCATTTCACCGCTACACGTGGAATTCCGCTCTCCTCTTCTGTACTCAAGTTCCCCAGTTTCCAATGGCCCTCCACAGTTGAGCTGTGGGCTTTCACATCAGACTTAAGGAACCGCCTGCGCGCGCTTTACGCCCAATAATTCCGGACAACGCTTGCCACCTACGTATTACCGCGGCTGCTGGCACGTAGTTAGCCGTGGCTTTCTGGTTAGGTACCGTCAAGGTACCAGCATTTCCTCTGGTACTTGTTCTTCCCTAACAACAGAACTTTACGATCCGAAGACCTTCATCGTTCACGCGGCGTTGCTCCGTCAGACTTTCGTCCATTGCGGAAGATTCCCTACTGCTGCCTCCCGTAGGAGTCTGGGCCGTGTCTCAGTCCCAGTGTGGCCGATCACCCTCTCAGGTCGGCTACGCATCGTTGCCTTGGTAAGCCGTTACCTTACCAACTAGCTAATGCGCCGCGGGTCCATCTGAAAGTGACGGCAAAAGCCGCCTTTTACGCTGGAACCATGCGGTTCCAACGATTATTCGGTATTAGCCCCGGTTTCCCGGGGTTATCCCGATCTCTCAGGTAGGTTACCCACGTGTTACTCACCCGTCCGCCGCTCGATCCACAACAATCACCCCGAAGGGATCATGTTGTTTCACGCGCTCGACTTGCATGTATTAGGCACGCCGCCAGCGTTCGTCCTGAGCCAAGATCAAACTCTCCATAAGAGTTCGCCTTTGCATCAAAATGATGTCTGGCTTTTTAAAATAAAAAGTAATTCATTGACGTAACATGTCGTTTCGTTCAGTTTTCAAGGATCAAATCTTGGTGGAGCCTAGCGGGATCGAACCGCTGACCTCCTGCGTGCAAAGCAGGCGCTCTCCCATCTGAGCTAAGGCCCCATTATTATTAAAGGGATGGTCGGGAAGACAGGATTCGAACCTGCGACCCCATGGTCCCAAACCATGTGCTCTACCAAGCTGAGCTACTTCCCGTTATTAATATGGCGCGCCCGAGAGGAGTCGAACCCCTAACCTTCTGATCCGTAGTCAGACGCTCTATCCAATTGAGCTACGGGCGCATATTCGAATGGTGCCGAGGGCCGGACTCGAACCGGCACGATAGTTACCTATCGCAGGATTTTAAGTCCTGTGCGTCTGCCAATTCCGCCACCCCGGCAGGACTTTTAAGTATTTAAATGAAATGGAGCGGAAGACGGGATTCGAACCCGCGACCCCCACCTTGGCAAGGTGGTGTTCTACCACTGAACTACTTCCGCATTGATATGGTGCGGGTGGAGGGACTTGAACCCCCACGTCAAGAGACACTAGATCCTAAGTCTAGCGCGTCTGCCAATTCCGCCACACCCGCTTAGTGTGAAAAGTGGTGAGCCATGGAGGATTCGAACCTCCGACCCTCTGATTAAAAGTCAGATGCTCTACCAACTGAGCTAATGGCTCTAACTAAAGTATTTCGATCGATGTTTCAATCTTATATCGTATTTTCAAGTGGTGCCGACCGAGGGACTCGAACCCCCAACCTACTGATTACAAGTCAGTTGCTCTGCCAGATTGAGCTAGGTCGGCATAGATGGTGGAGGATGGCGGGCTCGAACCACCGACCCCCTGCTTGTAAGGCAGGTGCTCTCCCAGCTGAGCTAATCCTCCGAATTATATACTGCCTGGCGGCGTCCTACTCTTGCGGGGGCGAAACCCCGACTACCATTGGCGCTGAAGAGCTTAACTTCTGTGTTCGGCATGGGAACAGGTGTGACCTCTTCGCTAAAGCCACCAGACAATTTTATTGTGTCCTCAATTCAAGGACAAGATATATTATATAACCCTTCAAAAAAGAAATCAAGAGTAAATTTTAAAAAATTAATATACCTTCAAAACTAGATAAGAGACATCGTAACGTTTTTTTCAATAGAGATAGATAAGTCCTCGATCGATTAGTATCAGTCAGCTGCACGTGTCACCACGCTTCCACCTCTGACCTATCAACCTTGTCGTCTACAAGGGATCTTACTCACTTGAAGTGATGGGAAATTTCATCTCGAGGGGGGCTTCATGCTTAGATGCTTTCAGCACTTATCCCGTCCACACGTAGCTACCCAGCTGTGCTCCTGGCGGAACAACTGGTGCACCAGCGGTGTGTCCATCCCGGTCCTCTCGTACTAAGGACAGCTCCTCTCAAATTTCCAACGCCCACGACGGATAGGGACCGAACTGTCTCACGACGTTCTGAACCCAGCTCGCGTACCGCTTTAATGGGCGAACAGCCCAACCCTTGGGACCGACTACAGCCCCAGGATGCGATGAGCCGACATCGAGGTGCCAAACCTCCCCGTCGATGTGGACTCTTGGGGGAGATAAGCCTGTTATCCCCGGGGTAGCTTTTATCCGTTGAGCGACGGCCCTTCCATTCGGTACCGCCGGATCACTAAGCCCGACTTTCGTCCCTGCTCGACTTGTAGGTCTCGCAGTCAAGCTCCCTTGTGCCTTTGCACTCTGCGAATGATTTCCAACCATTCTGAGGGAACCTTTGGGCGCCTCCGTTACTTTTTGGGAGGCGACCGCCCCAGTCAAACTGCCCACCTGACACTGTCTCCGGGCCGGATCACGGCCCTGGGTTAGAATGTCAGTACAGCCAGGGTAGTATCCCACCAATGCCTCCACCGAAGCTGGCGCTCCGGTTTCCAAGGCTCCTACCTATCCTGTACAAGCTGTACCAACATTCAATATCAGGCTACAGTAAAGCTCCACGGGGTCTTTCCGTCCAGTCGCGGGTAATGCGCATCTTCACGCATAGTATAATTTCACCGGGTCTCTTGTTGAGACAGTGCCCAAATCGTTGCACCTTTCGTGCGGGTCGGAACTTACCCGACAAGGAATTTCGCTACCTTAGGACCGTTATAGTTACGGCCGCCGTTTACTGGGGCTTCGATTCAGAGCTTCGCAAGAAGCTAACTCATCCTCTTAACCTTCCAGCACCGGGCAGGTGTCAGCCCCTATACTTCACCTTACGGTTTCGCAGAGACCTGTGTTTTTGCTAAACAGTCGTTTGGGCCTTTTCACTGCGGCTCCTCCTTATGAAGGAGCACCCCTTCTCCCGAAGTTACGGGGTCATTTTGCCGAGTTCCTTAACAAGAGTTCTCCCGATCACCTTAGGATACTCTCCTCGTCTACCTGTGTCGGTTTGCGGTACGGGCACCACTTTCCTCGCTAGAGGCTTTTCTTGGCAGTGTGAAATCAGGGACTTCGGTACTATAGTTCCCTCCCCATCACAGCTTGTGTTTGATGCACGGATTTGCCTATGCATCACACTCACTGCTTGGGCGCGCACATCCAATGGCGCGCTTCCCTTATCCTACTGCGTCCCCCCGTTGCTCAAACGGAAAGGAGGTGGTACAGGAATATCAACCTGTTATCCATCGCCTACGCCTTTCGGCCTCGGCTTAGGTCCCGACTAACCCTGAGCGGACGAGCCTTCCTCAGGAAACCTTAGACTTACGGTGGAAGAGATTCTCACTCTTCTTTCGCTACTCATACCGGCATTCTCACTTCTAAGCGCTCCACCAGTCCTCACGGTCTGACTTCACAGCACTTAGAACGCTCTCCTACCATTGTTCAAAGAACAATCCGCAGCTTCGGTGGTATGTTTAGCCCCGGTACATTTTCGGCGCAGAGTCACTCGACCAGTGAGCTATTACGCACTCTTTAAATGATGGCTGCTTCTAAGCCAACATCCTGGTTGTCTAAGCAACTCCACATCCTTTTCCACTTAACATACACTTAGGGACCTTAGCTGGCGGTCTGGGCTGTTTCCCTTTCGACTATGGACCTTATCACTCATAGTCTGACTCCCAAAGATAAGTCGATGGCATTCGGAGTTTGACTGAATTCGGTAACCCGATGAGGGCCCCTAGTCCAATCAGTGCTCTACCTCCATGACTCTCACTTTGAGGCTAGCCCTAAAGCTATTTCGGAGAGAACCAGCTATCTCCGTGTTCGATTGGCATTTCACCGCTACCCACACCTCATCCCCGCACTTTTCAACGTGCGTGGGTTCGGGCCTCCAGCCAGTGTTACCTGGCCTTCACCCTGGACATGGGTAGATCACACGGTTTCGGGTCTACGACCACATACTCAAATCGCCCTATTCAGACTCGCTTTCGCTGCGGCTCCGTTTCTTCAACTTAACCTTGCATGGGATCGTAACTCGCCGGTCCATTCTACAAAAGGTACGCCGTCACCCATTAACGGGCTCCGACTACTTGTAGGCACACGGTTTCAGGTTCTATTTCACTCCCCTCCCGGGGTGCTTTTCACCTTTCCCTCACGGTACTGGTTCACTATCGGTCACTAGGGAGTATTTAGCCTTGGGAGATGGTCCTCCCGGATTCCGACGGAATTACACGTGTTCCGCCGTACTCAGGATCCACTCCGGAGGGAACAAGATTTTGATTACAGGGCCGTTACCTTCTTTGGCTGATCATTCCAGATCGATTCATCTATCTTGTTCCTTGGTAACTCCAAAGGAGTGTCCTACAACCCCAGAGAGCAAGCTCTCTGGTTTGGGCTAATTCCGTTTCGCTCGCCGCTACTCAGGAAATCGCGTTTGCTTTCTCTTCCTCCGGGTACTGAGATGTTTCAGTTCCCCGGGTCTGCCTTTCTTAACCTATGAATTCAGTTAAGAATACCGCCCCATTACGGGCGGTGGGTTTCCCCATTCGGAAATCTCCGGATCGTAGCCTACTTACGGCTAACCGAAGCATATCGGTGTTTGTCCCGTCCTTCATCAGCTCCTAGTGCCAAGGCATCCACCGTGCGCCCTTATTCACTTAACTATCTCAGTTGCCAGATGAGCGAATATCATCTGGTGTGAATGAAAAAATTGCGTTGGTTTGATGTCTAATTCTTATCTAGTTTTCAAGGTACATGACTTTGAGGAATTTGATTCCTCAAAACCGAACGAAACGAAGCATGTTACGTGAACGCAGTAAAACTGCGTTTTCCGTAGTTATCCTTAGAAAGGAGGTGATCCAGCCGCACCTTCCGATACGGCTACCTTGTTACGACTTCACCCCAATCATTGGCCCCACCTTCGGCGGCTGGCTCCAAAAAGGTTACCTCACCGACTTCGGGTGTTGCCAACTCTCGTGGTGTGACGGGCGGTGTGTACAAGGCCCGGGAACGTATTCACCGCAGTATGCTGACCTGCGATTACTAGCGATTCCGGCTTCATACAGGCGAGTTGCAGCCTGCAATCCGAACTGAGAATGGTTTTTTGAGATTTGCTTGACCTCGCGGTCTCGCTGCCCTCTGTACCATCCATTGTAGCACGTGTGTAGCCCAGGTCATAAGGGGCATGATGATTTGACGTCATCCCCGCCTTCCTCCGGTTTGTCACCGGCAGTCACCTTAGAGTGCCCAACTGAATGCTGGCAACTAAGATTAGGGGTTGCGCTCGTTGCGGGACTTAACCCAACATCTCACGACACGAGCTGACGACAACCATGCACCACCTGTCATTCCGTCCCCGAAGGGAACTCCCTATCTCTAGGGATAGCGGAAGATGTCAAGACCTGGTAAGGTTCTTCGCGTTGCTTCGAATTAAACCACATGCTCCACCGCTTGTGCGGGCCCCCGTCAATTCTTTTGAGTTTCAGCCTTGCGGCCGTACTCCCCAGGCGGAGTGCTTAATGCGTTAACTTCAGCACTAAGGGGCGGAAACCCCCTAACACCTAGCACTCAACGTTTACGGCGTGGACTACCAGGGTATCTAATCCTGTTTGCTACCCACGCTTTCGCGCCTCAGCGTCAGTTACAGACCAGAGAGCCGCCTTCGCCACTGGTGTTCCTCCACATATCTACGCATTTCACCGCTACACGTGGAATTCCGCTCTCCTCTTCTGTACTCAAGTTCCCCAGTTTCCAATGGCCCTCCACAGTTGAGCTGTGGGCTTTCACATCAGACTTAAGGAACCGCCTGCGCGCGCTTTACGCCCAATAATTCCGGACAACGCTTGCCACCTACGTATTACCGCGGCTGCTGGCACGTAGTTAGCCGTGGCTTTCTGGTTAGGTACCGTCAAGGTACCAGCATTTCCTCTGGTACTTGTTCTTCCCTAACAACAGAACTTTACGATCCGAAGACCTTCATCGTTCACGCGGCGTTGCTCCGTCAGACTTTCGTCCATTGCGGAAGATTCCCTACTGCTGCCTCCCGTAGGAGTCTGGGCCGTGTCTCAGTCCCAGTGTGGCCGATCACCCTCTCAGGTCGGCTACGCATCGTTGCCTTGGTAAGCCGTTACCTTACCAACTAGCTAATGCGCCGCGGGTCCATCTGAAAGTGACGGCAAAAGCCGCCTTTTACGCTGGAACCATGCGGTTCCAACGATTATTCGGTATTAGCCCCGGTTTCCCGGGGTTATCCCGATCTCTCAGGTAGGTTACCCACGTGTTACTCACCCGTCCGCCGCTCGATCCACAACAATCACCCCGAAGGGATCATGTTGTTTCACGCGCTCGACTTGCATGTATTAGGCACGCCGCCAGCGTTCGTCCTGAGCCAAGATCAAACTCTCCATAAGAGTTCGCCTTTGCATCAAAATGATGTCTGGCTTTTTAAAATAAAAAGTAATTCATTGACGTAACATGTCGTTTCGTTCAGTTTTCAAGGATCAAATAGTGTTTCTTTTATTTCGTCGCCTCAAAACAGCGACTTAATCAATATACCATCTTGCCAACCTTAAGTCAATAACTTTTTTAAGTTTTTTTGATGACTTCAGTTGATTTGCTGCGTTGTTTTGCTGTGCTGCTTTGCTGTGTCGATAACGCAACGTTTAATAATGTACCATGGCTCCAATGGATAATGCAATAGATTATTTATACTTTTTTAATATAAGTTTATTCAGATATTTCTGAAGCTGTTGTGATAAACGCCACAATAGGAAAACAGAACTGATTTGAAGCTTTCATCTACTTATTACAAACACTATAAACATCTCTGGTCTGTTCATGTTCTTCTATTATAAGAAGGTGATATAAAAAACGTCCACCATTATTAAATGGAGGACGTTTTTCTATGATTATTCTTTATGACGCATTTGCGGGAACAGTAACACATCACGAATGGATGGTGAATTCGTTAGTAGCATAACTAAACGATCGATACCGATTCCTAACCCGCCTGTTGGTGGTAAACCATACTCTAGAGCTTCTAGGAAATCTTCATCCATTAAATGAGCTTCATCATTTCCTTCTTCACGTTCTTTCACTTGTGACTCAAAACGTTTACGTTGATCTACTGGATCATTTAACTCAGAGAATGCATTCGCATGTTCGCGACCTACAATAAATAATTCAAAACGATCCGTGAAGCGTTCATCTTCTTTATTCTTCTTCGCTAGTGGAGAAATTTCTACTGGGTGTCCATAAACAAATGTAGGTTGAATAAGTTTCTCTTCTACAAAATGTTCAAAGAACTCATTTACAATATGGCCAAACGTCATGCTTTTCTCTACCTTTACACCATGTTCTTTTGCTAATGCATGAGCTTCTTCGTCGGTCATTTGCTGCCAGAAGTCTACACCTGTATATTCTTTAATTGCATCTACCATATGAAGTCTTGTCCATTCTGGCTCAAGGTTAACTTCATATTCACCATAGTGTACTGTTGTAGTTCCAAGTACATCTTTTGCAATGTGAGCAATAACATTTTCTGTTAGAGACATGATGTCATGGAAGTCTGCATAGGCTTCATACAATTCAAGCATCGTAAATTCTGGATTATGACGTGTAGATACACCTTCGTTACGGAATACACGACCGATTTCATATACTTTTTCCATACCACCAACAATAAGGCGCTTTAAGTGTAATTCAATAGCAATACGCATATATAAAGGCATATCCAACGCATTATGGTGTGTAATAAATGGTCGCGCAGATGCACCACCTGGGATTGCGTGCATAGTTGGTGTTTCTACTTCTAAGAATCCACGACCATCAAAGTAACGACGCATGGATTGAATGATTTTACTTCTTGTAACAAACGTGTCACGGCTATCTGGATTAGTAATAAGATCAAGATAACGTTGACGATAACGTTGCTCAACGTCTTTAAGTCCGTGGAACTTCTCTGGTAATGGACGTAGTGACTTTGTAAGCATGTGCAATTCACTTGCTTTTACGGAAAGTTCACCTACTTTTGTTTTGAAAACCGTACCTGCGACACCTACGATATCTCCCATGTCAGCAGATTGGAAAAGTTCATATGCCTCTTCTCCTACTGTATCTTTACGTACGTAGATTTGGATTTGGCCTTTAAGGTCTTGAATATGGGCAAATCCAGCTTTACCTTTACCACGCTTTGTCATAATACGTCCAGCTATTGTTGTCTGAATAGCTTTTTCCTCAAGGTCCTCTTTTGAAATTTCGCTATAGGCTTCTTTTAGATCTTCAGATAGATGTGTACGCTCGAATTTGTTACCGAATGCATCGATGCCTTGGTCAGCATAGGACTGTAACTTTTCACGGCGAACCCGCATGTGCTCATTTAATTCTTCCGTCATGTTTTATCACTCCATTTATTATGAACGATTTGGTTCATATAATTAATCTTAAGTAATGGTTCAAAAGAAGCTTACTTTTTTGGTGTGAGTTCTTGCACGGGGATACCAAGCTCAATGGACATTTTATTGATCATTTTCTCATTGGGTGCCCGTGTTCCTCTTTCAATTTCACCTAATACCGATACAGAAATATCAATTTTGTTAGCAAAGTTAATTTGCGTATAACCTTTTAGTTTTCTGTATGCTTTGATTCGCTTTCCCCATTTTTCGGCTTCCATGGTTTTACCCCTTCTATCTCTTCATCCGCTAAAGCAGATAACAGTTGCTTAACAGACTGCTGCATATGCGGAACGTGTAGTTCTTGATCTATTTCATATAAAGGAACGAGCACAAAAGCTCGTTCTTGTAATCTTGGGTGTGGGACCATTAACTGCTCTGATTCAATATTTTCTTGATTATATAGTAAAATGTCAAGGTCTATCGTACGAGGCCCCCATCTTACCAAACGTTCTCTACCTAACGTTTGTTCAATAGACTGACAGTAAGATAGCAGTTCTTGAGCACTTAAATTTGTTTCCACATGAATAACCATATTCAAGAAATCACTTTGTTCAGTATAACCTACCGGAACCGTTTCATAAATAGATGATCTTTTTATAACATGAATTTCCTGATGTTCCTCAATTCGATCAATGGCTTGATTAAGGTATTCTGATCGAGGGGAGATATTGGATCCAAGCGCTATATAGGCATGCACCATAACTATGATCTCTCCCTATAAATTTCGATCGCAACCGAGTCGTAATGACCAGGAATAGGAGGGTCTGGCTTAATGACCTTCACCTTAATTGCTTGTACTTTTTGAAAGGTATCTAGCATGGTTGATGCAATATCTTCAGCTACTGTTTCTACTAGTTGCTTCGCTTGACCTTCCACAATTTTCTGCGTTTCATCGTAAATATGGCCATAATTGACACTTTCATTCATGTCGTCTGTCTCTCCTGCTTTTTTCAAGTCTAACTCAAGTTCTAAATCTACGACAAAACGCTGACCTAATTTATTTTCTTCAGGGAACAAACCATGATAGCCGTAAAATGTCATCTGATTCATTAATATTTTATCCATTGATTGCATCTCCTTTCCCAATCATAGCATCCATCATCTTCGCCATACGGGCAATAGGTTGTACATCATGAACACGCACGATATCAACCCCTTTTTGAATTCCAAGACAAACTGTAGCTCCCGTACCTTCCATTCTTTCTTCTACCGGAAGATCTAACACATGGCCAATAAACCTTTTACGTGATGTTCCCAGTAAAATCGGATAACCTAAATCCTCAAATGAATCTAAGTGCCGCATAACAAATAAGTTATCCTCCATCGTTTTCGCAAAGCCTACTCCAGGATCCAAGAAGATGTTATGATCTTTTACTCCTGCTTCTTTTACGATCCGAATACTCTCTTTTAGATCTTCCTTCATATCTTGGATTAAGTCGTTGTATTCTCGATTGTCACGGTTGTGCATCAGGATAATGGGTACCTGATAAGCCGCAGCGACATTTGCCATTTCTGAGTCATGCTTCGCTCCCCACACGTCATTAATAATGGACGCACCAGCTTCAATAGCTTGCTGTGCAACTTCAGCCTTATAGGTATCAATTGAAATCGGTATGTTCACTGCTAGCTTTAATTTCCTTATGATAGGTAGCACCCTTTTCAACTCATCCTCAGTAGAAACGGGTTCATGCCCAGGTCGAGTGGATTCACCACCGATATCAATAATGTGAGCTCCGTTCGCTTCCATTTCTTTAGCTTGTTCTATAGCTGCGTCTAATTCATTAAACTGACCACCATCAGAAAATGAATCAGGCGTGACATTTAGAATTCCCATTACGAGAGTTTGCTTTTGTAAATCATAGGATTTCACACTTGTTTGTAGATAATGTTCCATGATCTAACTCCTTTTACCGTCTTACATTTCTTCCTCTATTGTACTTGATCTTTTTACATAATAAAAACCCTTCCTCATTAGGAGAAAGGGTTTACTTCCGATTTAGTCGAATTGATAAAGAGGCGTAGATAGATAACGTTCTCCGTTACTAGGAACAATGGCTAAAACTTTCTTCCCTTTGCCTAGCTTTTTAGCCACTTGTTGTGCAGCATAAATAGCTGCCCCGGAAGAAATCCCACCAAGTAACCCTTCTACTTTCGCCGCTTCCCGAGCTGTTTCAAAGGATTGTTCATTTGTAACGGTTAACACTTCATCATAAATGTTTGTGTTTAAAATCTTCGGAACAAAGCCAGCACCAATACCTTGAATCTTATGCGGTCCGCCTTTTCCACCAGATAGAACCGGAGAGCCTTCAGGTTCTACTGCATAGATTTGAATATCTTTAAAGTGCTCTTTTAATACTTTACCGGCACCAGTAATCGTTCCGCCTGTTCCGATACCTGATACAAATGCGTCGAGACCATCACTCATTTGCTCAACAATTTCGGGTCCAGTTGTTCGTTCGTGAACACGAGGATTTGCTTCGTTATTAAATTGTTGAGGCATAAAGTACCCTTTTTCCTCATGCAATTCTTCCGCCTTTTTAATAGCGCCCTTCATTCCTTCACTACCTGGCGTTAATACTAATTCAGCTCCATACGCCTTTAAGAGGTTGCGACGTTCTTCACTCATCGTATCTGGCATGACTAATACAGATTTGTATCCTTTGGCTGCAGCAACCATAGCCAAGCCAATACCCGTGTTTCCGCTAGTTGGCTCCAAGATTGTATCACCAGGTTTTAGTTTGCCGTTCTCTTCAGCGTCTTCAATCATCGCTAAAGCAATACGATCTTTAACTGAACTCCCTGGATTCATGAATTCCAATTTCACATAAATATCTGCTTCGTCTTCATTCGTCATCCCATTAAGCTTTACGATTGGAGTTTTTCCAATTAACTCTGCAATTGAATTTGCTATTCTCATTCCGTCCACCTCAATCCCTAGTATTTATATATGATTTATATACAATGTATGCAACATAGTATGAATTGTCAAATAAAAAGTGTCTATAGCCTACTATACGAATATGCCTATCATTAAGTACATATACCCGCTTGAACCCATTTATAATGCAAAAAAATAGGCGAAACGTTAATCGCCAAATACCCAATCCACTTGGGCTTCTTCCCAAAGGGGTTTTGCAGAAAACGAATCACCTACATATTCAAGTGCTAATTCTCTTTTAATTTGTTTTTGTACTTCCTCAAAGGAAAACATTATGGAAGGCAACTTACGGTGAACATAGATTAATACATATCCTTGATCTGTATCAAAGGGAGAGCTATAGGATTGAGAGGATAAATCCTGTGCTGTCCGATAATATATTCCCGGAAGGTATTGGCTTTTTTTTGAAAAATACCCAAGGTAACCGCCATTATCATTGGTATAGCTATCAATCGAATACTCTCGAGCAAGCATTTCAAATGAAGCCCCTTCATCAAGTTCCTTTTTTACCTTATTTGCTTCTTGCTGAGTTTTCACTAAGATTTGGGAGAGCTGATAAGTTTCATGAAAGTCATATTGATCTTCATGCTCCTGATAATAGGACTTGATTTTCTCAGCTTCTATCCCAATATCCTTTGTTAAAAGTTCTTCTAGAAAAAAGCGATAACGCACCTCATCGAGCCATTCTTTTCGCTTTGCTTCTATTTTTGCTTCTTCCATTACACCTAGCATGGTTTCCATAAGAGAAAGTTCACGTTGGATCAGCTTCTCTTCAATTTGGATATCATATTGGTCTGCCATCGCAAATACAACCTGACGATCAATCATGCCGCTTAACACCGATTTTCCATACTGATTTTGCAACTCTTGCTCCCACTCTTCGTACTCAATTGGCTCTTCCCCGATAAGTGCCACAGGCTCATTACGATTTTCGACTAAAGGTTTCGCTGCATGATTTTCAGCATCGTCAACTTGTCCTTTAACATTCACCCAAATAAGAAGTGTCGTTAAATTTGTAATTAACAACACTACAATAATCCCCCATAAGAACTTTCTCGTCATGATGACCACCTTTTCCCCCAGTTGATCTTGTTACGCTTCAGACTTTATAGCTTTTAACTCATCTTCTGTAAAGTGGTACACTTCATTACAAAAATGACAGGATGCTTCTGCACCATGATCTTCATGAATCATTTTATCTAACTCTTCATCTCCTAGCCCCATTAATGCTTGTTCTAGACGTTCTCTAGAACAACGACACTGGAATCGAACAGGCGTATGCGTAAGAATATTTACATCCCCATCCGCTAGAATGGTTTTTAAGATATCCTCAGGTGACTTTCCATGTTCAATCATGGCTGATATAGGAGGGAGTTCATTTAGTTTTTGTTCAATTTTAGTAATCGTTTCATCATCAGCATCTGGCATCATTTGAATAATGAAACCGCCTGATGCTTTAATTGACTGATCTGGATTCACCAAAACACCAGCACCTACAGCTGATGGTACTTGTTCCGAGTTCGCAAAGTAATAGGTGAAATCTTCACTAATTTCTCCAGACACAATAGGAACTTCACCAGTAAAGTAATCTTTTAATCCGGTGTCTTTCACAACACTTAGTGTACCTGTTGTACCTACTGCTCGAGCAACATCCAATTTCCCTTTTTCATTAAGGTCAAAGTCTACATGCGGATTAGACACGTAAGCTCGTACAACACCATGCGCATTAACGTCAGCGACAATAACACCTATAGGACCTCCACCTTCAACTTTTATCGTAAGCTGGTCATCTCCTTTGTTCATAGCACCCATCATTGTTGAAATGGACATTGTACGACCTAATGCTGCTGATGCAGTTGCATACGTATCCTGACGACGACATGCCTCTGCTACTGTTTCAGTTGATTCAATTGCATACGCACGTACTTGACCGCCAAATGCAGTCGCTCTTATTAGATAATCACTCATGATGATCCATTCTCCTTTATTGATCATTTTTCCTGCTTAAAGCAGACAATTTCTTTATATCCCTTAGCGGGCATATCATAAATTTATTAATTATGACTACTACAACTTACCTTTCCCTGTTCATTATCGATTCACTCGATAACGACTACATCATACCACATCAACAAATCTAGATATATCTGTATGCTCTTATGAACAAAAGCGCAAGCACCCGTTTAGCAACACAAAAACTGCCCCAGCCTTTTGGCAGGAGCAGTTTTATTATTAATCGTCTTTACGATTTTCTTCCTCTTCATCTTTCGTTGACTCTTCGTCTGATTGCTTTTGTTCTTCATCCTTCGATTGAATGTTCACTTTCACATCAGAATTTGATTCAGAAGAATTCTTTTCCTTGTTTTCAGCCAATTCTAGTTTATGCTCTGATTCTTCAGGCATTACACCATCTTCGAACAAGGATCTAATTTCAGAAGCATCAAGCGTTTCAACTTTAAGCAATGTTTGCGCTATGAGCTCAAGTTGCTCTTTGTTATCCGTTAAGATCTGCTTCGCTCGATCATAACATTCTTTAATAATACGCTGTACTTCTTGGTCGATTTCGTAAGCGATTTGGTCACTGTAGTTTTGTTCGTTTTGGATGTCACGACCCAAGAAGACTTGGCCGCCTCCCCCACCGAATTGCAATGGTCCAAGTTTTTCACTCATACCATATTCAGTAACCATCTTACGCGCAATGCTTGTAGCACGTTGGAAGTCATTGTGAGCACCTGTACTCACTTCACCAAAGATAACTTCCTCAGCAACACGTCCACCAAGTAAACCGATAATCTTATCAAGCAGTTCTGGCTTCGTCATCATGAAACGATCTTCTTTCGGAAGCATAACAGCATAGCCGCCAGCTTGACCTCTTGGAACAATCGTAACTTTGTGAACGGCGTCTGCTTCATCAAGAACCATACCGATAATGGTGTGTCCACTTTCGTGATAAGCCACAATATTTCGTTCTTTACTAGAAATAACACGGCTCTTCTTAGCTGGACCAGCAATAACACGGTCAATTGCCTCATCAATGGATTGCATATCAATTTTTTCTTTATCTGCACGAGCAGCAACAAGCGCAGCTTCGTTCAGTAAGTTTTCTAAATCGGCACCAGAGAAACCTGGAGTACGCATTGCAATCGTTTTAAGATCAACGGAATCCTCATCCATTGTCTTGTTTTGCACGTGTACTTTAAGAACTTCTTGACGTCCTTTTAAGTCTGGGCGGTTAACCGTAATTTGACGGTCAAAACGTCCTGGACGTAGTAACGCTGGGTCAAGAATGTCAGGGCGGTTTGTTGCAGCGATAATGATAATACCTTCATTCGCTCCAAAACCGTCCATTTCAACAAGCAATTGGTTCAGCGTTTGTTCACGCTCATCGTGACCTCCACCTAAACCAGCTCCACGTTGACGACCAACAGCATCAATCTCATCAATAAAGATGATACATGGTGCGTTTTTCTTCGCATTTTCAAATAGATCACGTACACGGGATGCACCGACACCTACAAACATCTCCACGAAGTCAGAACCACTGATGGAGAAGAATGGTACACCTGCTTCACCTGCTACAGCACGTGCAAGCAATGTTTTACCTGTTCCTGGAGGTCCTACTAAAAGAACACCCTTCGGAATACGAGCACCGATTGCTGCGAACTTACGTGGGTCTTTTAAGAAATCAACCACTTCGACAAGCTCTTGCTTCTCTTCGTCCGCACCGGCTACGTCTTTGAAACGTACTTTCTTCTTATCTTCGCTGAAGAGTTTTGCTTTACTCTTACCGAAGTTCATTACTTTACCGCCGCCACCTTGGGCTTGGTTAAGTAAGAAGAAGAATAAAATAAAGATAATCACAAAAGGAATAATGGATGTGAAAAAGCGCACCCATCCACTAGGCTCTTCTGCTTTTAGATTTTCAACTACTGTACCCTGCTCTTGAGCGGTATTTAACATTTTTTCTTCAACGATTTCATTATCAGGGAATGTTGCATTGAATGATTCGTTTTCCCCTTCTTCTCCCGTTGAAGTCAACTTACCACTGATGTTATAAGCCTGGTTCGTATATTGATAGGTCATTTCTTCAATTTGACCATTATTTAACTTTTGCATGAACTGATTATAATTCAGTTGTGTATCTTCAGGTTCTTCTGAATTGAAAAGGCCTACGACCCCGATCACAACTAGAAATATTAGAGCGTAAAAGATTGTATTGCGAAATACGCGATTCATTGCCTACCTCCTCCCAAGCGAGAAAACTATAGTAAATCGTACCATATTTAAAAGTTGCTATACAACTGATACCCCTTATCCATAAAAGGGGGCAAAGTTAAACCTTGATTAAGCAAGTATATGCTACAAGGCTTTTTTTATGACTACTTGTCTCCACCATATACAGATGGTTTTAATACACCAATGTACGGAAGATTACGGTATTTCTCTTGATAGTCTAACCCATACCCGACAACGAATTCATCAGGAATTTCAAAACCAGCTACATCTGGTTTTACATCACCCTTGCGGCCAGATGGCTTATCCAAGAGTGTAACAATTTTTATGGATCTTGCTTTACGATATTTAAATAAGTCCACTAAATAGCTAAGCGTTAAACCACTATCGATAATATCTTCGATAATGAGTAAGTCTCTTCCTTCTACCTTTGTGTCTAAATCTTTTACGATTTTCACTTCTCCAGATGATTCGGTTCCGCCATGATAGCTAGAAACGTCCATGAAATCCATTTCAAGATGTGTTTCCACGCGTTTTAGCAAATCAGACATAAAAGGCATAGCACCTTTTAAAACCCCAATAGCTAATGGGAAGTTTCCGCTATACTCTTCTGTTAGCTTCCCAGCCATTTCTTTAATTTTCTCTTGAATCTCTTCCTCAGAGATTAAGACTTTTTCCATGTCATTATGCATTTTCCATCCTCCTAGAAGTTCTCTTGGTTCTTATACATGAGATGTAACCAGGCTTCGGGCTTTGAGCTTGTTTTGATTCGGGCTTTTTTTAGTGACACAATCCACAAAAGCTTTCCTGAAGCATCTGTTACAATTGGCCACTGATCGCGCTCTATCTGAGGGATCTTTTCATCAATAAATAAATTCTTCACTTTCTTATGTCCATCCATTCCCCTTATGGAAATACGATCTCCAGGGTTCCTTGTACGAACAGTAAGAGGGAGAGTTATGTTATTGATATCACAAGCAAAGTGATAAAGACCCTCATCTTGGTAACGATCGTTGATATAAGCTTGTATCATTGCACCATTTGGTAACTGGACTTCTCCTGGTACTTGTAATGGATAATGAAAGGGTACAACTTCTGTTTGATCAAACGTAAAAGTGACCGTTTCATATGAACGAACAACGGTTAACCCTAACGGCATATCGATTGATGCTTGAGGTGTTTCATCTTCCATCATTCGTATGTATTGTTCCCAATGAAGGTAAGAACCATCGTAAATGGTCTGTTGATAAAGATAGTTTAATATTAGATGAAAGGTTCTCCTTTGTAAAGGACGAGGAATAGATAGAAATTCGGTTCGATCTACAACCATTTTTTGACCTTGTTTTTGAAACATGGAAGAGTCAAAAATTCGTTTTGCTTTACGTTGCAAATAGTCCTCATCATCCTCCCGATATTCATGATACTTTTGCATATGTTCATGAATTTTCGGGTTGTGTTCTTTTAAAAAGGGAAGAACTTTCATCCGGAAAGCATTACGCGTATAATAAGGTGATTCATTCGATTCATCGTATCTAGGCTGAATATGATTTTGCTTACAATACGCTTCTATCTCACCTTTCGTTACCCCTAAAAAGGGACGGATAAGCTGACCTTGTCCAAAAGGTCTTTTCTCTGGGATTCCATGTATGTGCATGGGTTCAACCCCTCGCATCATCCCCATATACAATGTTTCCACTTGATCATCACCATGGTGTCCAAGAGCTAATAGGTCCGCCTGATAGGTGTCCATGCATTCCTCAAAGAATTGATAACGCACAGCCCTTGCAGCAGCTTGAGTCCCCATTCCATGTTTTTGCTTATATGTTGGAACATCTAATGAGGCTACCTTATACTCTATCCCCCACTTTTCACATTGTAATGCGACATATTGCACATCACTCTCTGATTCATTCCCTCTCAATTGATGGTCGATTGTCAGCACAACAAGTCGAAACTGCCAAGCTTCCCGCTTTTGAAGGAAATAATGAAGAAGGGCCATAGAGTCAGGCCCTCCAGAAACTCCTATTAAAATGGTTGCACCATATTTGAAAAGCTGGTGTTTTCGAGCAAATTGATCGACCTTCAGGTTAAACAATCGCTCCACTCCGTTCTATATTTATATCTTTATAAGAGTGCGTTCATAGCATAATGAACAACGACTTTATACCATCTATATCCTACCATTTATGGAACACTAACTGCAAAAGCTGTGGCTAAATCCATTGCAAAATTACGTAAAGTATATAAAACATGCAGACCACAACAATAATCCCAGCTCCTTCCCATATATATTTTGCTTGAGATGGAGAAGAATTATTACGCTTTTGAACGGTTTTTTGCTGCTGTTTCCTGTGTATTCGAGAGTGAGATCGAGACGATTGCTGGTCATTTGAACGATTGTTGGACGCATTCATCAGCTGATTTGTAATGTCCCGCTCCATTTCTTTACTCGAACGATACTTTCCGTATAATGCCTTTTGAATTGCATTTGCATATGGCTTTAGAGAAGAGGCTTGATGAAGATGACGCATTAGAGTTTTTTCTGGGTCTTTTCCTTTTTCAAACCGCTTCGGATAATATACATGAATCATAACCATGGCAAGTGCGAATAAATCATAGGTAGGCTCTGCTTTTCTTGAGCCTAATCCCCAATAACCGCGATCATAAAACTCTGTGTATTCCTTAATGGCCCTTCCTATCTGTGTCGTCCCCCCTACATCAATCCAACGTAATCTGGCTGGAGGAAACGTTACAATAAGGTTCTCAGGCTTTAAGTCACCGAAAACCCAGCCAGCTTCATGCAAATCACCTAAATCCTTTAGAAGTTGAACCATCAGTATTCCCAACCATTCTTGGCCATGCTTTTGGATAAAGGTCGATAATTCTTTCCCTTTTAAATACTCCATTGCATAAAAAGAAATTTGGCTTCCGTTCGGTTGCACCCAATCATCTACATCTAATAAAGAAGGTCCAAGGCGCTTACCCTGGACCTTCTGAAATGTTCGTAACACATTGACCTCTGTTGTGATAGAGGAACCATTTTGGCTAAACTTTATTGCAACCTGTTGATTCCCTTGATCAGCAAGGTACACTGTCCCACAAGCACCGGACCCAAGTTTTTTGCGAATGAGATAGGAGTGGTTGTGCCACTTCCCTGTGACCACCGACCCTATCGGGAGATTAATCCCCTGACTCTTCCATTGTTGATTCATCACGAGATAAGAAACTCCTCAAGCTTCGTTTTTTTGGAGCAAACTGATTCATTGCTTGGCGCAAAGCTGGTCCGGTTGGTGTAATCCCTCCACTTGTAAGCTTCGGAAAAACAGATGAAATCGATTCAAGTTGCGGTGTCCAATCCATCACCTTGCTTACATCTTTACCTCGTTTTCCTGGGAACGAGTATATAGAGAAGCGGTTGTTCCCTGTACGTGCATTTAGACTAAGAGATAAATCGAATAGAGCATCCTGAACGGTTGGAAGTTTGTTATGCATACTCGCACTTGTATCTAGTAAAACCAAAACTTCCAAGTCACAAGTTTCACCTAAGTCTTCTACAACTTCCATGACTTCTCCTCGTTTTTCTGGAGGTAATTCTTCTATATTTTGCTCTTGTCCAAGGATCTGTTGAAGTTCCTGGTTCACTACACCTTGTAGCGTTTGGGTCATGGCTTGCCTTGTGACCATCTGAACCGTTTGAGAAAGTGACTTGGCATAAACGACCTGGCTATACCCACCACCAGACATTGCAATCTCTTCAACTTCTTCTAATCCTTCAGGTTGTTCCGATTGTTCATTTTCCAAAACACCAATTACATTTACTGTAATTCCTTGCTGTAAAGCAAGTGTAGCAACAGCTGCAGGATCTTCCCCTTTATTTGAGCATCCATCCGTAATCAACAAAATCTGCTTTAATGTCCCTTTATTCATTAACGATCTCCTCCTCCGAGATTTCTACTACCATCTTGGACAAGAGGAGAAAACTTTATACGTTAAAAAAGTAGAAAAGCGGTAAGTTCTAGCTTTACCGCTTATTGTGCATGGTTTTCATAGATTGGTATGTTAGCCCACTCTGGTACATTGCGTTGGATCTTCGCTACAACAACAGTCATATCATCCTCAATGGCACCAGAACGCGTTCGAACAACCTCCTCTAACAAAAGATCAGCTACAGCTTGTGGGTCCTCTGTCTCCATATCGCGAATTTTTCGCTTCAGCCACATGTCGACATTTTCGATGTGTTTTGGACCTTCAAATATACCATCACTCATCATAATTAATAGATCGCCAGCCTTCAGTTGCTCACTCACCACTTCAACGTCAAACTCTCGAATAATTCCAATAGGTAAGTTACTTGACTCCACCTTCATAAGTTGATCGCCACGTTTTATAAAACTAGGCGTAGAACCAATCTTCAGAAAACGTACCGCTGCATCATGTAGGTCAACTACAGCCAAATCTAAAGTAGAGAAGATCTCATCAGTCGTTCGTAAGGATAGAATCGAGTTAATTGACTTGATCGCAACTTTCTCTTCAATTCCGGACTGGAGTATCTGTTGCAACAACCGTAGCGTTTCCATACTTTCTACATGTGCTCGTTCCCCATTTCCCATTCCGTCACTAATCGCTACAGCATACTTTCCAGCCCCGAGTTCCATTGTGGAATAGCTGTCTCCCGATACTAAGCCTCCATCTTTTGCTGCATGAGATACACCCGTATTAATAACGAATTTTCTCGCTGAGCCAAAAGAGAAATAACAATAGCCATTCGGGAATGGAGAAATTTCTTCATGCTTAATCACGATTGTTTCGCTAAGTATCTCCGATAAAACAGGGGCAATGATCTTAGCACCTTCCCCTTTGTAATCATAAAACGATAACGTCATTTCAATATCTACATTCCCTGCATCCAAACTATATATATCTAGTTTTTCTATCTCAAAACCCATCCCTTTAAGCGCATGGACAATTTCTTCTTCTTGGAGTTCATGGTTTTCACGTTCTTTTAATATTTCTTTAGCAAAATCACCCATCACCTCAGATACTCCACTGAGTTGATCTGCTACAAATCGTCGGCTCTCTAACACTTGCTTTTTAAGTTTTTGATTTGCCTGAAAAAAAGAGAGCTCATGTTGCATGGTCTCGACTACTTTTTTCGATTTCACACAATGGTTTTCAAATTCATGTTGCAATTTTCGCTTATTTTGATACGTTCCTGCATCTAGTTCTGACATCATCTCTTGCATATAGTTATACGTCTTATCAAACTGCTGCGCCCAGCATTTATCTTTCTTGAAGCACGCCTGACACGTTTTCTCAGTAACATTGCTCAGGAAATAATCCGTTTCTTTTGATTCGCTATCATCCTCTGTCTGCCACTGCACCTGTGAAAAGCTCTTTGACAAAGCTTGAAAGACCTCAGAAAATTGTTCCACTCGATTCGCAGTGACGTTACGAACCTTTTGTAAGTATTGTTCTTGTTCTTGAGAATGTTCATTTGTACCTGGAATAAAACGAGCAAGCTTGCGAATCCATTTCTCAGGAGTGAGGAAGAATAGTAATACTGCGAAAGAAGACTCTATCATAGATGGCATTAATGCTTGAACACCTTCCCCATAAATCCCTATCAAAAGCGTCCCTACAAAGAGACCCATACCGACTCCAAATTTTTTCCCGTCTTTTAATAGTCCTCCTAATAAACCAGAGAAGGCGAGCAAGCTCATTTGATAGAGACTCGCCACATTCGCCAGGCTTAGTATGAGTCCCGTTACCACACCAACTGTGGAACCGATCGCCGCACCACCAATATAGGCCAACCATAGAACTAGATAACGAGACAAAATTTGTTCAAGCGACACGTCATTGATATGCCAGCCGATCGTTCCGGTCAACACAGAGGCAAGGAGGATAATCATACAAACGATTTCTTCGTTTTTCAGAGATTGTTTATACCGTTTTGGTGATATCAAAGGAATGCTTTGCATAAAGATAAGAACAAGTATCGCACTTAGGCTTGCTTCCACTAATGCTAGTACCCAATCATATACTTCTACTCTTTGAAAAATCGTATAACTTACGATTCTTGGTAGAATACTAGCGACAAACACAAGAATTGGTAAGATCTGTTGCTGATTCCGATACCGTTGAAATAGAAAAGCAAGTAAAAATAGACCGAACATGGATCCCATGATGTATAAGCTATGCTGCCAGTGAATCGTGATAGCGCCTAATAGAGTTGCAGTCACAACCTTCAACGACTTTTCTTTCCGCATAAGCCACACGGAAGCGAGAAAAGACAGGGCAAAAGGCGATACGGACGAAAGCACAATCGCTCGTCCAAGTAAAAAGCCCACGATGAATAAAAGCCAGCCCCGTTCAATGAACAATACCTTCGTCTGCTCCCCCATCTTCCGCTTCCAATTTTCCAACGAGGTTAATCCCGTTCCCATTATTTTAATCCCCCGTCGAGTTAATGTCTCCATCATGTTTACCACTCCTTCTTGTTTTTCCATTTAAACACAGTAGACAAGCTAATTTTGTCAAAACAACAGAAGTGAATAGAAAAAACATTCGACGTGTTTCTGTGTTACAGAGGACATTTCGTCATAAACTATAATAGTTAGAGAGAAACAGAGGGGATATGCTGTCGTAAATGATGAAGTTTTCTATGAAATCCACGAGTGAAAATTGTTCAAATATACTGACAATAATTTATCTATTAAATTTTGTTGACACTGTATTTCTGGTGGTGTAATATAATGCTTGTGACTTTGAACGACACATTGTCCTTATTAGCAAAGGCGATGATTTCATTCTGAGAAACTTTTAGAGTAGATCATGAAAGAAGGAGCCTTTCTCTTATATTTGGCGGCGTAGCTCAGCTGGCGAGAGCGTACGGTTCATACCCGTGAGGTCGTGGGTTCGACTCCCTCCGCCGCTACCATTTTTTATTAAAAGATCGTTATTCGATCTAAAACATATCACAAGCTATAATGGCCCGTTGGTCAAGTGGTTAAGACACCGCCCTTTCACGGCGGTAACACGGGTTCGAATCCCGTACGGGTCATCCGATTCTTGTCCTAACCCGCACATGTTTTTCATGTGCGGGTTTTTTATGTTTAAAAACGGATCTCTATTATAGCCCCCCTTATCTGGAAGACTTGGAATCGAGATAATGTGCGTATGGTTCCGTTGCTTTTGTGCAGATCGGCGGGCTGTGGAACGGAACCGCCTTAGTTCTGGGATGAGGTGTTCTGTTTCCAGGTAGTATAACCCTATCATGACAAGGCTCTGAACAACTTCTCTGAATATGATTTCCAACCAACATGAGGTGGGATAGCAAAATTATGGTCCGTTAGTTTCCATAATCGCGTGGAGGGAAGGAAACGGCAAACTGTCGTGGTAGCAAAGGCAAGACGAGACCCCGCAGGAACGAGGAGGCTATACAATGGAGGTTCTACTAAAACCGCCACATCATGTGGCAACGTAGAACTACCCCACGTCGTGTGGGGCAACAACAGGCTTGCCGTTTCACTGACCGCAACAAATTACCCAACAGCAACGGACTCCTCTCAGTTTCAAGTCTTCAACAATCCTGCCATATAACTGAATACCCACCTATCAAAAAAGCCAACAGCTCCCTTTGGAACTGATGGCTTAGTGCACATTTATTGTTGAACAGCGTGTTGCTGTATCGCTTCTTTTACTGTAGCAAATGTTTTCATAGATGAAAGATCTAAATCCAGTTGTGTTGCTTTTAAAGCAAGTTGTGGTGATATACCTGCGATGACTAGGTCTGTACCAAGTAACTGTAAAACATCATTAAAACGGAAAATGCCATGAATCACTTCATCATCAACATCATTCAATCCGGAAAGTTCCATAATGAGTGTCTCATGTTTTGCCTCTGTCATTTTCTTTGTAATATTATCTGAAATAATTTGCAAACGTTCCATATCCATATTTCCGATAAGCGGAAGGACAGAAACACCTTCAGTAATTGGAACAATCGGTGTTGAGAGTGCAGTAATCTCTTTTAGAGAAGTTTTTAATTGTTCTTCTGACTTCTTTTGCTCTGTGATATCTTTTTGAATACCAACAAAATAGTACAGACCCTCTTCTTCTATATAAATCGGATCAATGTGTAAGTCATTCCAAAATTCTTCTCCGTTCTTTCGATAATTGATGATTTCAACAGAAACTTGTTCTTGTGCCCGTATCGCACTTTTTATTTTTTCTTTAGCATCCCGGTTAGTATTAGCCCCCTGCAAAAAGCGGCAGTTTTTGCCTATAACTTCTTCCTTCTCATATCCTGATAAATGCAAAAATCCATCATTACAATAAATAATTGGATTATCATCTTGGTTTGGATCAGTGATGGTCACGCCTATTTGCGTATGATCAACGGCCTGTTCTAATAATTTCGCAAATACATCCTCGCGAACCCTTCTCTCACGCATAATCTTCCTCCTATTAAGCTCTTCACAGATGAAATTTCACTAATATGGTATCAAATAATTTGAGTGTGAGGTAGTCATGATGTTTTGTGGTTTTGAGAATAAGTTGAACAAGCTCGACACAAGTAAACGATAAAAAAGCAGACGTCATGCGCACCGACGTCTGCTTTCGTGTATATTATAGAAAAACAATTTATTTACTCACTCTACATAGACAGCAAGTTATCCTCTTTTAGCACCTCGACCTCCACGTTTGGATTCAGTGTGCTTTCTTAAAGTAGCTAAGCGATCTTCGCTATCTTTAAGGAAACGATTCATTTTCGCTTCGAAATTCTCTGGACGTTGAGCGCGGTCGTTCTTGCCTTTTCCGCCGCCGCCTTTACGGCCACCACCGCCACCACGGTTGTTTGGTTTGCTCTTGTAATTCTCTTGAGCTTTCTTGATGGACAAGCCAATTTTACCGTCGTTTTCAACGTTAATTACTTTCACTTCAACCTGATCGCCTTCGCTAAGATGATCATTAATGTCTTTCACGTAATTATCAGCAACTTCACTAATGTGAACGAGACCAGTAGATCCGTTTGGTAGCTCCACGAAAGCTCCGAAATTAGTGATTCCTGTTACCTTGCCCTGCAACTTGCTGCCTACTTCAATTGACATAAAAAAAAGTTTCCTCCTTAAGATTTTAAAAAAGTATCATTCTTATATATTATATATAAGCATTGAAAAGGGTGTCAATAAGACGGGCCATTATCGGGCAATTTAAAGATTATTTCGCCTTCTTTGGAGAAGAAGTAATTTGTACGAGCAATTTGAAGCACGTATTCCTCATCTTGTAGAAGTTGAATTTCCTCTTTAAGATCCGATTCTTTCTTGTTTAGCTGCTGCATATCCTCTTGTAGTTGCTGGTACTCCTGTTGTTTATCAGCTAGTAAAGACCGTTGCTTTAAATGATACGACAGGAGACTCCCGAATAAAAGGAAGGTTACAAGGGCGAACAGAGCTAACCGGCGAACAAGACGTTTTTTCTTCTTTTGTTGTCTTTTCATATAGGCATCATATTGTTGTACATAACCTGAATCAATTTTGGCTACAGACTTGTTTTTTGCCACCGATAAGCTACCTCCTTTTATTTTGGATATAGGTCCACCATTTTAGTATTATATTCTTTATTTTACTATAAATCCCTGCTAACTTCCTTAAGTAATTTTTCGCATTTTTCGGTATAAACCACCATAATATGCGACCTATCAGTTGAATTGGAAACCACACAACCTTAAGAAGGACCCAAAACAACCAAACAAATAAAGCCCATACCCCAATAAGTAACTTTATAATTAATAATATAACCCATTGAATTGGACGATAAACGAGTAAATTAAACATGCGTCTTCCGAACTGGATAAGTGCTACAGCCCAACTTATCAACACTTCAAGCACATTTAAGTAGGTTGTCCGAACGAGGGATTGATAAGCGGCAAAGCCACATAAAATTGATAGAAAAATATATAAGCGTAATTCGCCTTGATTCGCAATAAAAAGGAAATAAAAGATAACTAAGCCCTGGAGAATCCAAAAAAGAATCTCAAGGGCATAAGTTAATATGTGTTTTTCCTTCCAGTAACGCTCAAACCGACGGAATGTATCAATGGCCATACCTAAATATAGACCACTCCCGAACATAACGAGCATCGTAAGGAATTGCGTGCTTAAACTCATTTAAACATTTTGCTAAAGAATCCTTTAGCTTTCTCCGATTGCTGTTCATCTAAATAAGAAAGCTCATATACTTTTCCTTTTATCGCTACGATTCCTTGGTCCACATCCAGGTTTTTCATTTGGAGGTTTTGACCACGAACCACAAGATATCCCATGCTCGTTTGCAACAAAAACTCTTCTGCATCGAAGCTATCCACCTCTTTAACACCTGTAATCTCAAGGTTACGACGGTTATTCATTTTTACATGATGCTCGGCTTGTCCACGAATCGATTCGTTTTTATCATAGTATTCCATTATAGACCCCTCCCTTTTATCTCTATTAATTTATGAGGGCTTGGACGTAAATAGAACATGAAAAGAGCCAGCATATTACGTTACTGACTCTAATCCTCCTCTATTCTTTTTTGAAGACTGTTTTCCCAACTCCAACATCAGCATTTATTTCGATTGTAACGTCTGATTTTTCGTATGCTTCGTTCACGTATATCCCATCACCTTTAGAGATAAAACCTTCAAAAGATGTTGTGCCAATACCGCTATCCGACTTAATCTTAACTCCTTGATCAGAAGGCAATATAAATGTCGTTTTCCCAACCCCTGATTCAACATTCACATCAAAACTTTCTTCCCAATCTCCACTTAGATCCACTGTTAGTTTACCTACACCAGAATCAATATTAAGATGATTTAAGTTTATTCCCTCTAAATTCAATTCAGTCTTTGATGCTCCAGTATTTACATTTAATTCGATAGGAGTATCATTTGTTAACTGAAGGTCCCATTCATTTTTTGTATCTTTCCCATAATTAAAATTTACGTTAGATTGGTCGATGCGAATTTGACCCTGATCCTGATTATATGAAACATCTGGGTCTAGCTTTTTATCACTGTATCGGAATTTACCGTTTAGCCAATCTTCTGCGCCACCTTGAACGATTAATTTTCCAGCGCCCATATCGAGATCAACTTTCAATTCTTCTGCTTGACCTGCCTCAATCTTTATTTCTTCTTCCATAACCTCTTCTGAAAACACCAAGTTACAACCTGAAAGGACAACTAACAAGCCAACACTTAAACACCACAAATAGAATTTTCTCTTCATAAAGCGTCTCCTCCTAATTTTCATCTACTTCCATTTTCAGTTAAAACGAAACTTTTCATAACGACCCTAAGAGGTAATTCATATACGTCTTGAGGCCTAGCTCGTTTAAGCCTGACATCCCGAATGATGGAATGTATCTTGTTATTTTGTTAAAATCGCTATAAAGTGCTATTAATGAGGGGGAATTATAGTGAACATCGTGTCTATCGAACCGACACCAAGCCCCAACTCGATGAAAGTTAACTTGAGTGAATCCTTACCTGATGGGGACACACGCAACTATAAACAGGGTGATGATCTCAAAGATGCACCTGAGTATGTAGAGAATCTTTTGAACATTGAAGGGGTCAAGAGCTTATATCATGTCATGGATTTCATTGCACTGGACCGCCACCCCAAACATAAATGGGAAGCTATTTTGCCAGAAGTGCGTGAACTTCTAGGGACTGAAGAGGCTGTCGAAGCAACAGAGCAGACACAACAAGAGGAGAACCAGAGTTCTGAGGATGCGTTTGGCGAGGTAAAAGTCTTCATCCAAATGTTCCGAGGTATCCCGATGCAAGTGAAACTAGAAGAAGGCGACACCGAAAAACGCGTCGGTCTTCCTGAATCATTTATGAATGCAGCCATGAAGGCTTCACCAGCTTCTTCAAACATGGTAATGGAACGTCAATGGATTGAACAAAATCCTCGTTATGGCGATCTAGAGGATATTGGGCAAGAGGTTGCTGAGGAGTTATCGGCAAGTTATGATGATGATAGGCTAGAAGCACTTGTCCAACAAGCATTTGAAGTGGATCCAGGAGATAATCAACCTAGTGAGCCTAAGGGCCAGACTGTGACCCTTGAGACATTAGATGATCCAGATTGGAAAGTACGTTATGCAGCATTAGACCGTATGAACCCAACTTTTGAGGATTTACCCGTATTGGATAAGGCATTGAGCGATGAAAAAGCATCAATTCGTCGACTTGCTACAGCATATTTGGGTATGATTGAGGAACCTGAGGTGCTTCCTTACTTGTATAAAGCACTTCAGGATAAATCCGTTACAGTTAGACGAACAGCCGGTGATTGCTTATCTGACTTAGGATTTAAAGAAGCCATGCCACAAGTGATTGAATCACTGCAGGATAAAAATAAGCTCGTTCGCTGGAGAGCAGCAATGTTTTTATATGAACTTGGTGATGAGTCAGCCGTTCCCGCTCTTAGAGAAGCCATCCAGGATCCTGAATTTGAAGTACGTATGCAAGCTAAAATGGCTCTGCAACGTATTGAGGGCGGAGAAGAAGCTAAAGGGTCTGTTTGGCACCAAATGACTCAAGCTAGAAAGACCGATTAATCTTAAGGAGGCTACACCCATGAACGCATATGAAGAATATATGAAACAGGTTACGCAACCCATGCGTGACGAATTAACAAACGCTGGTTTTAAGGAGCTTACAACACCTGAAGAAGTGAATGAATTTATGAGTTCCATGGAAGGAACTGCTCTTGTTGTAATCAACTCTGTTTGCGGCTGTGCTGCAGGACTAGCACGTCCTTCTGCTATACATGCCGTTCAACAAGATGTAAAACCTGACCATACCGTAACTGTATTTGCTGGCCAGGATCGTGAAGCAACAAACCAAATGAGAGAGTATATTGATGAGGAACCTTCCTCTCCTTCAATGGCTCTATTTAAAGACGGTCAACTTGTTCACTTCATTCCTCGTGAAGAGATTGAAGATCATGAACCAGAAGATATTATAGCAAACTTAACGAACGCATTTTCTCAACATTGTTAAGAAAAGCGCAAGCGCCCGTTTAGCAACGAAGGGACTGGACTGAGCCCGTAGTGAGATAAAGGAAACACAAATTGTGAAACAATTTGATGTTGACTTATCGAACGGAGGCGAGGGAAGTCCATTCGTTGCTGGGCGCTGAGAGCTAGACATCTAAGAGCTACAACTTATACTTTCTTTACTATAAATAAAAAGCATGTAACGCAGATGCGTTACATGCTTTTTTATTAATAGGGACAGCCTATATCGATCATTCTAATCTAATGTTAACGGTCTTAATTTTTCTTCAATCTCTTCACGTTTAGGTTCTAAGAATGGAGGTAAAGAAAGGTTCTCACCTAGAGTTTCAACGGACTCATCAACGTCAAAGCCTGGTGTATCTGATGAAAGCTCAAAAAGAATTCCGTTTGGCTCACGGAAGTACAATGCTTTAAAGTAAAAGCGATCCACTTTACCTGAATTCATCATACCGGTTTCTTTTATACGGTCCACCCATTTTGCATGCTCCGTTTCATCGGGAATACGGAAGGCAACATGGTGAACGCCACCGCGTCCTAATTTTTCAAGTGGGAGATCTGTGCGTTTTTGAATATGCACTTCCGCTCCTGCACCACCTTCACCCGTAGCGTACACTTCTACATCATCGTATCCTTCCCCTAGTAAGGACGGATACGAACCTTCATGTCTAAAGCCTAGTATCTCAGTTAAAACGCGCTCAGTACGCTCTGGGCGAGCTACTGTTAACAGCACGGGCCCTAAGCCAACAATTGCATGTTCTGCTGGTACCTCCGTCCCTTCCCAAGGTTCACCAGCTGCAACTCCCTCTTCATCATCATCTGCTACAAGTATCAACTTCGTACCTTCAAAATCTTCAAAGGCCATTGTATTTCGGTTTGCACGTTGCTCAATTCCTTCATGCTTCACACCATACTGTTCAAAGCGTTGTCCCCAATACTTCAGAGATTCGGTACTTTTTACACGCAGCGATGTACTTGTAATACTTGATGTTCCTTCATGCGTAGACCCAAGACCTGGAATATCAAAAAAGGTAACCTCTGTACCAGGACTTCCTTTTCCATCGCCATAGAAAAGGTGGTAGCAACTCGTGTCATCTTGGTTTACACTCTTTTTCACTAGGCGCATGCCTAATACTTTAGTAAAAAATTCAAAATTCTTCTCAGCACTACCTGTTAATATAGAAATATGATGGATCCCTAACAATTGCATTGGACATCCTCCTTTATTTATATATAAGTCATTTCATTATTTATCTCGAATTCAAAATAATTATAACTGATTTAAGTCGAATTCGTCAAAAACGAACTATTTAATTAAAAAAAGCCTGGCATTAGCCAAGCTTTTTAGCATCATTTCACTTTTTGAAGAAAACTGTAAGTACTGAGAAGTTACTAGTTTGATAGATGAAATCCATAGTGCTATGCATTATTGAGAACGATTCCAGACCAAGAAGCTTCTCTCTTTAATTATTTCAAAATTAAGAGCTATAACGGTTGCATAGAATGGATAAAAAAGTCCGGGAAATCCCCGGACTCTCCTTAAACTTCTTGTTCGCTTATAACTTTATAAAGCGAAGAAGCTTCATCTTTTTTCACTGTTTCACGTAACGAGGTAATTTCAATGGTTAGTTGCTTCTGACCAAAGCGGATTGTAAGCGTATCTCCTACAGCTACATTAGCAGAGGCTTTGGCTTGGTTCCCATTGATTTGAATACGGCCTTGCTCAGCTACTTCTTTAGCTAGCGTTCGACGCTTAATGAGTCGTGAAATCTTTAAAAATTTATCTAGTCTCATCTTTTATTCACCTTTTTCTTTTCGTTTTGCTCTTTCCCAGTATTGATCGAGTTGCTCAAGCAACAAACTCTTCATATCGATATTCTCAGCAGTAATCATATCTTCCATTTCTCGAAAACGACGTTCAAACTTATCATTGGTACGTTGAATAGCCAATTCAGGATTAACCTTATAGTAACGAGCGACATTCACTAGTGCAAATAATACATCTCCAAGTTCGAGTTCCTGCTCATCTTCTGCTTCTGTTGTTAAGGACATTTTAAATTCTTCAATTTCTTCCTGGACCTTTTCCCACATCGGCGCAGGATCATCCCAGTCAAATCCGACTTTTTTAGCTTTCTTTTGCAATTCTTGAGCACGTAATAACCCAGGTAAAGCTTTAACAACACCATCTAAAGCAGATGGGCGCGTATCACCTTTCTCTTGCTGCTTGATTTCATCCCAGGTCCCTACAACCTCTTCTGCTGTTTCTAGTTGATGATTACCAAATACATGAGGGTGACGGCGGATCATTTTATCCGTTATTGTAACAATTACGTCATCGATGGTGAAAAATCCTTCATCTTCTCCAATTTGACTATGAAGCATGACCTGTAAAAGAACGTCACCTAACTCTTCAACCATACCCTCATCATCTTCATCCTCGATAGCTTGTAATAATTCATAAGCTTCTTCAATTAAATAAGGACGTAAAGATTCGTTTGTTTGTTTACGATCCCAAGGACACCCTTCAGGACCACGTAATGTTGCGATAACATCTCGCAAACGGAAGAACTTATGATTCAATCTCTCTTCTGGTACAGGAGGAATATAAACACTTGTTAAATTACTTAATTCTACACTTCGATCTAATTCATACAACGGAACTTCCTTAATCGTTTCTTGAGAACTTCCTACAGCATCAGCAATATATACGGGAAAGTCATGAGGAAGATCCTCCATGAGTTCTACTTTTACGTGGGAAGCAATCAGCTCATCATATACCTGACAAAACACAGTATGCTGGCGATGTTCAATCATATTTCTAGTAAAAGATGTGGCATCTAAAAATTGGAACCCTTCAATAGGATCAATTTTTAAAGAAGTAAAAAGAGCATCTAGATAGCTTTGACCACCTTGAATGTTCAGTGTGACTTCACCTTGTTCTTGCTTTTGTAATAAGAGTTGTACCGTTCGTTCAGCTAGCATTGGATGACCTGGAACGGTGTAAAGAACCGCTTCATGAGTTGCTTGTTCCAACAAACGATCAACAATTACTTCATATACATCTTCAAATTGATCATATGACTCATAAGTAGAATCAAAGGCTTCAAATGTTAGGCCTTCTTGTTGTAGCGACTCGATAACAGGATGATCCAATGTACGTGTATAAACGGTTCCTTCATGCTTAGTTAATATTCGATATACTCCTAGAGGAAGCTGATCTATATCTGCTGCTCCAAGTCCTATTATGGTAATTTGTTTGTTCATTTTGTTTCCTCCAGTTTACTTATGATTAACTCACTAAATGGAAATTGACTTAATTCTTCTTTTGAAAATGCCCCTGTTTTTAGTAACACTAAAAAATACGTTAGAACACCAAGGGAAACTGTGAAAAGCGTAACTCCCACATAAGCAAGTCGTTCTGTTAATGGTATAAGAGTCTTATATAACAAACTTGCTCCCAAAACCACAAGAAACATTGCTCCTATCGCAAACCCGGCTTGTCGCCATGGAATATGATGCTTCAATCGAAGTGTAAAGTGTCTTTTTAAACTTATATAGTTAAATAAGCAAATGAATAGAACTGCAAGAACCGAGGCAACGGCACTTCCTTTAATTCCATACGCAGGAATCAACATTTCATTGGCTCCAATTTTAATAAAGAATGCCAAAATGACAGCTAAAGCTGGTCGTCCAACAATCGAAAATCCTTGAAGCAAGGATGAATAGGTTAGAGATAATGAACCAAATAAGGTCACAAGAGAAAGAATCCGTAGCGCATCCGTTCCATCAGTGGTTCGGAAAAAAGACACGTTTACATAAGGCATCACCATTAAAAGCCCCACTGTAGCGGCTAACGAAAATAAAAACGAGAATTTCACCGCACTTCTTGCATCCGCATAAGTCTCTTCTTTACGCTTTTCTAAACGTTGCCTAGTAATAGCTGGTATTAATGCGAGTGCTATGGATGAGCCAACAACTGTCCCAATTTGAATTAGCGGATATCCTCTATCAAATATTCCTTTTGCTGCTTTTGCCTCTTGAAGTGAACTTCCTGCCTGTTGAAGATTCGGGACCAAGGTTAAAGCATCTGCTAATTGAAGAAATAAAAGCATCATGTAGTTCACACAAAAGAATAACCCAACTACCAAGATGGATCGAATTAGCTTTTTGTATGGGATGTTACCTTGTGTAGATCTTCTTGAAAGTGGAGACTTTCTTAACATCATCCCACCTAGCAACAACACGGAGGCAATAGCTCCTACAACAGATCCAAAAGCCGCTCCAGCCCCGACAACGTATAAGTCTACTCCTGCTTTCACGAAAAAGTATGTAGCGAGGATAATAATGAGTACACGAGTAAACTGCTCAGCAATTTGTGACATGGCTGTAGGTTTCATATTATGTAATCCTTGAAATGTTCCTCTAAGTAATGATGTGAAAGGAAGAAATAAAAAAACAATCGATGTTATTTTAATGGGGAACTCAAGCTGAGGATCCCCCATCCATACAGCAATCGTAGATGCACCAAAGTAACATAAGCCAAATAACAACAAACTTATACTGAAAAGAATCGTAAAAGCTGGTATAAAGAAATTGCGTAACGTTAATGCACGCCCTTCACCTTCCCATTCTGATACAAACGAGGATATAGCAACGGGAAATCCATATAGAGATATCATCCACGCCATTCCTAAGATAGGGTACACTTGCTGATAAATATAAAAGCCGACGTCGCCGGCGATATTTTGTAAGGGAATACGATAACCCACGCTTAGAACCTTACTCAAGATCCCTGCGAGCGTTAATAAAAATGCTCCCTGAAAGATTTTTTTCTTGTTGATTTGTTTTGCCATAAAGGTACCCCTTCTATACTTTTCCATTACCCTTCATTATAGCACAGAGACTGAGTTGATTAAGAGTGATTGTATCCACATTAACAATAAAAAGGAGCCTATAGGTAGGCTCCTTTCCGATGAATTATTCCATTTGACGGGCTAAGAAACTTGCTGCAGTTTCTACTGCTTTTTGTTCGACTGCGCTGACGGACTCGCCTTCTTTAGACATAATCATAACGCATCCGATTGGATCTCCATTTGCAATGATTGGACCAACGATATAGGATGATACCTTTTCTTCATTACCATCTGCAATTTCAATCGTCGATTCATTCGATTCTGTTATTAAAGTACGATCTTGAATAGCTTGTTCCACTTTTGGCCCAATGCTTTTGTTTAAGTAATCTTTCTTGGACGCGCCGGAAACAGCTATAAATTCATCACGATCGCAAATAAGAACAGTATGACCTAGGGAATCAAATAGCGCGTCTGCATATTCCTTAGCAAAATCCCCTAACTCACTAATCGGTGAATACTTTTTGAGAATAACTTCTCCTTCTCGATCCACAAAAATTTCAAGTGGATCTCCCTCACGGATACGCAGTGTTCTGCGAATTTCTTTCGGGATTACTACCCGTCCTAAATCATCAATACGTCGTACGATTCCTGTTGCTTTCATGTATGAAGCCTCACTTTCCTTTGATGATTATACATATGGTGATATGATTTGACTTCCTTTTTTAAGTAGGAATCACCAGTTGATGGGTATAGTATTTTTCACCACGCCAGAACTATACATGATTCCTTAATTTTTCTTGTTAAAATCCAAATTGTACATGATTTGTAATACTTTTGTATAAAAAATATCAGGAGAATCGTTGATGTTTTCTTGAATAGGTACTGTAAAACTTATTGTTAGTAGTTTAGCCGTTATTCCATTAAAGCCCCCTTATGTGGAAGACTTGGAATCGAGATATTGTGCGGTGAAGGTCCGTTGCTTTTATGAGGGGGAGGGGTTCAGTGAAACGGCAATACTCCTGCGGAAGACCGTCCAAGCCTCCTCGTCACTTCGTTCCTGCGGGGTCTCGGCCGCCCTTTCTACCGCGGGAGTTTGCCGTTTCCCTCACCCCTTTGCGTTTATGGAGATTAACGGACTCTGGTTGTGTGATTTCTTAACCTTACGGACATCTGTTCCGTTATTTTATCTTAATCTAACTTCATTGAAGAGCTTACGGACATTCATTCCGTTATTTGCTTCAAATCACCGAAAAAGACCAATTTGTCACAAATAAGGTATCATATGTCCGTAACGACTCTCGTAATGCCTTAAAAGTTCAAAATAAAGGAACAGATGTCCGTAAGCATCGACCTCTCAACATCGCTGCGGTTCCGTTATTCACCATTTGGCCAAGGTGGGCTGTGGAACGGGTTGACTCCTCCGGTAGAAAGGGCGAGCGAGATCCCGCAGGAACGAAGTGACGAGGAAGCTCGATCGGTCTTCCGGGGAAAGCAACCCGTTCCACAGCCCGCCGCACTGCATAAACGTAACGGAACCACTCCGCACCAGCTTTATTCAAGATAACTGCCATTTAACTGAATACTTTCCAATAGTATGATCTTATTGATTTGGTTGTATTTATTAAAAAGAAAAACCCACCAATTTAATGGCGGGTTTTATTACAGTATTGTTATTCATCATGCTTTACATCTTTTAAAGATTGAAGGATTTCTTCCATCACTTTGTATCGTCTTGGATACATATCACGTTGGAATTGGAATGTGATCTTAAGTTGTTTTCCTTCTGTACCTAATTGAATCATTCTTCCGTATTGATTCGCTAATTCAAACAGTTTTGCCCCATCAATTTGTTGACTAGCTTCTGCATCCATAATAAGTTCAACTTTTTTATTCTTCTCCGTAATGGATTCAATACGTTCACGTTTCAAATATAATTTTAAAACTGAAACTTGGAATAAGTTTTCGACCTCTTCTGGGTAATCTCCAAAACGGTCAATAAGTTCCTCACGTAAGTCGTGAATATCCTCTTGAGAGTCTATCGCTTGGAATCGTTTGTACATATCAATTTTTTGTTTCTCATCATCAATGTAACCATCTGGAATGTAGGCATCGATATTCAGAGTCAGCTCTGGCTCAAATGGTTTGGTTTCCTCATAGGTTTTACCCTCTTGTTTGGCCTCTATTGCATCTTTAAGCATTTGAGAGTACATATCAAAACCTACAGAATCGATAAACCCATGTTGCTGTGCACCCAGGAGATTTCCAGCCCCACGTATAGAAAGGTCACGCATAGCAATTTTGAATCCTGATCCTAACTCCGTGAATTCTTTTATAGCTTGCAAACGTTTCTCCGCTACTTCTGTTAAAACTTTATCCTTTTGATACGTAAAGTAAGCATAAGCAACTCGGTTTGAGCGTCCTACACGTCCTCTTAATTGATACAACTGACTTAAGCCCATTCGATCGGCATCATATACAATAAGCGTATTTACGTTTGGAATATCTACACCTGTCTCGATAATCGTAGTGGAAACAAGTACATCTGATTCTCCCTCAAGAAAGCTGAACATGACATTTTCAAGTTCAGTCTCATTCATTTGACCATGTGCAAATGTGACCCGTGCATCTTCAACAAGAGCGGAAATTTCTTCAGCCATACGTTCTATATTCTCTACCCGGTTGAACAGGAAGAAGACTTGTCCACCACGAGCCATTTCTCGTTCAATCGCCTCACGCATAAACACTGGATTGTATTCCAATACGTAGGTCTGAATTGGGAAACGGTTTTCAGGAGGTGTTTCAATAACGGATAAATCACGAACACCTAGCATGGACATATGCAACGTACGCGGAATTGGTGTTGCTGTTAATGTAAGAACATCCACATTCGTTTTCATTTGCTTAATCTTTTCTTTGTGCTTAACTCCGAAACGTTGCTCTTCATCTACAATTAATAAACCAAGATCTTTCACCTGAATATCTTTAGACAGAAGACGGTGTGTTCCAATGACTATGTCTACAATTCCACTTTTCAAACCTTCTTTTGTTTCCTTTTGCTGTTTCTGCGTGCGGAAACGACTTAACAAACCAATGTTAATCGGGAAATCCTGAAAACGCTCACGCACCGTTTCGTAGTGCTGTTGAGCCAAAATCGTTGTCGGGACAAGGATGGCTACTTGTTTTCCATCTGCAATGGCTTTAAAAGCTGCACGGATGGCTACTTCAGTTTTTCCATAACCTACATCTCCACACAAGAGTCGGTCCATCGGGCGAATTTTCTCCATATCCGTTTTGATTTCTTGAATACAGCGAATTTGGTCCTCGGTTTCCTGATAAGGGAAAGCCGCTTCAAAATCTTTTTGCATTTCCGTGTCTTCACCAAAAGCATATCCTTTTGTTGCTTCTCGCTCCGCATAAAGTTTGATTAAGTCATCAGCAATATCTTCAACGGAAGATTGCACACGACTCTTAACCTTTTTCCATTCACTCCCCCCGAGCTTGTATAGCTTCGGTTCTTTCCCTTCTGAACCAACAAACTTTTGAACCTGATCAATTTGATCGATGGGTACATATAGTTTGTCATCTCCAGAGTATTTAACAAGCATATAATCCTTATGAATGCCATTTAACTCTAGCGTTTCTATGCCGATGTATTTTCCAATACCGTGATTAGCATGGACAACATAATCTCCAACTTTTAATTCCTGATAACTTTTAATTCGTTCAGCATTGGAGATTTTCTTCTTCCGCTTCGGTCTTGTTGTTTGTTTCTTAAACAATTCACTCTCTGTAAGCACAGCAACCTTATGCATCGGCAACTCAAATCCAGATGTCATTTGCTCCGTTACGATCGTTGGTGTCGTTACAGGTAAGGAAGGTTCTTGTTCTGACACTACCGCTTCCATATCGTAATCTTCTAAGACATTCTGAATCTTTTCGGCACGCTCATGATTAGGTGCAACGATGATCACAGAATACCCACTTTTCTTCCAACGATCCATTTCATTCTGTAAAAGATTCATTTGGCCATGGAATTGCTGCATAGCACGGCAAGAAAAGTTCACGATATTTTGAGGTTGTGTGTTTGGGATATGGCGCAAAAAGACAGACATGTAAAGTCGAGGTTGTTTAATGGCATGCCAAACATCAGGCCAATTATAGGAGATTGAAATATCCCTAACCATTTGCCCTGACTCTAAAAGACTACTATACCAATCAGCCTCTTCTTCATCTAATCGATTCGCTGTTTCTTGGATTCGACTCATCTCATCCAGAACAACCAGTCCATTTTCAGGTATATAATCTAGCAGACTGGCAGAACGCTCATAATATAAAGATATATATTTGTACATCTCTTCAAAACGTTCAAGATTGTTCAAACGTGAGATATCATGTTCAATGGTCTCGGTTACTTTCTCCTTTAGATCACTGTTTTGCATCTTTTGAAGAGTTTCGGATAAAGCTTCCTCAAGCCTATGTGCCCCTCTTGTTAAATCCTCATCTGTTAAAAGTAGCTCACTAGCAGGTCCAATAGTAACTTGATCTAACTTTTCTAACGATCGTTGACTTTCAGAATCAAAATAACGAATGGAGTCTACTTCATCATCAAACAGTTCTATTCTCAAAGGATTAGGCTGGGTTAAAGGGTAAATATCCAATATCCCACCACGTAAGCTAAATTCACCTGGGGAAGCAACCATATCGGATCGATCATAACCGACATTAATCAACCCTTTTAGGTAAGCATCAAGATCAATAGCCTCTCCTACTTTGAAATTCAACTGATATTGTTCCCAATAAGATGGGGGTGGCAAAATACGCTTTAGTGCTGCGACAGGAGCAATTAAGATCCCTGATTTTTCTTGAGCCCAGTGGTTCAAGGCATCAATACGTTCACTTCGTAGCTCTGGACTTGCAACAGCTATCTCAGAAGCGATAAGTTCATTTACAGGGTACAAATGAACATGCTCAGCATCAGATATCCCTAGTAAATCCTCATATAACTGTTGAGCTTGCATTAATTGGTGTGTAACAAGCAATATAGGCCGTTTCGTTGACTCCTCTAATAACGAAACAAGCACACTTCTTGCTGAACCAGAGAGCCCAGCTGCAAACTGCTCTTGCATCCCTGAAGAAAGTCCGGAAATGATAGAATGCACATCATCTTGTTTTTTTAAAAAATCCTTAAGTCCTTGCATATCGTTCCCCCTGCATATGTAAGAAAAGCGTAGCAGGCTTATAGGAGCCAAAATCAAACAACTACGCTTTATCTACACGTTTATACACTTGAAAATGCTTTAGTATATAACCAAAGCCTATTGACTTATTGAATAAAGTTATCGAGTTCATGGTAATGCGGATTGCTTTCTAAAGCATCCTGACAATTCTCACAAATCGTTTTAATCTCAATATTTCCGTTCTCGTGCATTTGAACCATATCGACACGTTCTTCTTCAGTAAGTTGGTCCAATCCCAAGTGGTCTGTATCCACAGCCTCTTGATGAAAAGCGCCGATCTGCTGTTTACAATGTCTACATTGATAGATCACAGCCATAATCATTCCTCCTTGCACAAACTATTTACCTTAAGTTTGCCCGAGAAGAAAATGGCTTATACGTGAAGGATGTTGCTTCACTATATGCACGTTTAATTGTATTCATTCATGACACCAAGAAAGGTGTCTTTCATCCAATCCTCACACGCATCCGCAGCTTTCTTCACGCTGTCAGTTACGTCCTGACTTTCCTCTTTAGAGAATGGACTAAGTACATGGTCACTTACTGATTTCGATCCTGTTGGACGTCCAACGCCAATACGGATTCTTGGGAAATCTTTGGTATCAAGATGGTCAATAATCGACCTCATGCCATTGTGACCACCATGGCCACCTTTTTGGCGAAGACGAATCTTACCAGGAGGGAGATCTAAGTCATCATAAATCACTACGATGTCTTCTGGTGAGAGATCATAATACTCCATTAATGGTTTTACAGCATCCCCTGATAAATTCATAAATGTTAGCGGTTTAAGCAAAACCATTTTTTCACCGTTTAAACGTTCAACGGTATGACTCCCTTTATATTTTTCTTTATTAAGTTTCCAATTATGTCGTTCAAGTAGTTCATCTATGACCATAAAGCCAACATTGTGGCGGGTCTTCTCATATTTTGGACCTGGGTTTCCTAATCCAATAATACACTTCATAACAATCCCTCTTTCCAGTCCCTATCAAACTTATCTTCATCTATTGTACCGAAATTCATCCTAGAATAAAAATAAACCATCACTTTAGTTTTACCTTCTTTATATGTAAAGAAAACTTGCCAATCGTAAAGATTTTTACGTAAAAAAGGCGTAACCACACGGCTACGCCTTTCCTTTATGTGAGGTTTACTCTTCTTCTTCCTCATCGTCATCTTTTTGATTAATGACTTCTGGTTCAGCGTCACCATCTTGGGTTTCGCCGGGTTCAACAACCTCTTCAGTCTGAGGAGGTAGAATAGTTACAATCGCTGTTGATTCATCTTCAGTAATTTCATAGTTGTTAGCTTCTTTTAGATCACTTACTAAGAAACTATCTCCTACTTCTAAATTAGAAACATCAACTTGAATTTCGTCTGGAATTTGATTCGGCTTCGCACGTAGTGATAATTCATGTAAAGGCTGAGATAAGATCCCGCCGTCTTGTACACCTTGTGCAGTACCCTCAACATGGATTGGAACTTGTACATCAACTTCTGTTGACATATCCACAATATAAAAGTCCGCATGATATAACTCATTACGAATTGGTTCTATTTGATATTCATGGAACATAACTTGTCGAGGAGAATCGCCTTCTACATCTAAGGATATAATTGCGTTTTTCCCTTCATCTCTTAGTGTCTTAAGCAATTCCAAGCTGTCTACAGAAACCGCAAGTGGTTCCTTGTCTTTACCATAAACAACTGCTGGAATTCGACCTTCACGACGAAGTTTATTATTTACTGAACCTCTTAAGTCTTGTCTGGTTTTTGCTTTAACTGTTACTGCCAAGTCAATCACCCTCCATCAAATTATAAACCTTCTAATGTTATATAATTCCCATCCTAGGATGGGGGTAAACCCTTTTTTCACAATATCAAACAAATTATTCTTCAGATGACTTATTTTTATGCTCCAAAATTATAATTAATCAAACAGAATTGAAATAGATTTACGTTCATGAACACGCATGATTGCTTCACTAATAAGCTGGCCTACAGAAAGTTCCGTAATCTTATCAATGCGCTTCTCATCTTTAAGAGGAATCGTGTTCGTTACAACAAGCTCTTTGATTTTTGAGTTATTTATACGCTCAATAGCAGGACCAGATAGAACGGGGTGTGTACAGCATGCATATACTTCTTTTGCCCCGTTTTCTACAAGTGCATTGGCTGCTAATGTAATGGTTCCAGCTGTATCAATAATATCATCAATCAAAATAGCTGTCTTACCTTCAATATTACCTACAATATTCATAACTTCCGCAACATTTGGACGTGGTCGTCGTTTGTCAATAATAGCAATCGGAGCTTTTAGGCGGTCAGCCATTTTACGAGCTCTAGTCACGCCACCATGGTCTGGTGACACAATTACAACATCATCAAAGTTCTTTCCTTCAAAGTAATCAGAAAGAAGTGGTCCACCAACAAGGTGGTCAATTGGTACATCAAAGAATCCTTGAATTTGAGAAGCGTGGAGGTCTAGCATGATGACTCTTGAAGCTCCTGCAGTCTCTAAAAGGTTCGCCATTAGCTTAGCAGTGATTGGTTCACGAGAACGTGCTTTACGATCCTGACGCGCATAGCCGTAATAAGGCATAACAATATTAATGGTCTTGGCAGATGCACGCTTCAATGCATCAATCATAATTAAAAGTTCCATGATGTGCTGGTTTACAGGTTCACATGTTGATTGCACAACATATACATCACAGCCACGAATACTTTCTTCGATATTAATTTGGATTTCTCCATCACTAAAAGAAGTAACCGTACACTTACCAAGCTCTGTGCCGATGTTTTCTGCGATTTCTTGAGCTAGTGTTGGATTGGAGTTAAGAGAAAACACTTTTAAAGACGGATCTTTGTATTGATTGTTAGCCATTGCGCTAATACCCTCCATTAATCTTTTTTCATATTCTTGAGTTTTTCAACATAACCTTCTTTATTCGTTTGACGAGAACGAGCAATGGACAATGCATCTCCTGGTACGTCCTCGGTTATTGTAGAGCCTGCTGCAACATACGCACCTTTCCCGACATTCACAGGTGCTACTAAATTCGAATTGCATCCAATAAACGCTTCATCTTCAATTGTAGTAAGGTGTTTATTTTGACCATCATAATTTACTGTGATCGTGCCACAGCCAATGTTAACGCCATCGCCTACTTTAGCATCGCCAATATAACTTAAGTGAGATGCTTTACTTCCTTTACCAAAGGAAGCTTTCTTCACTTCTACGAAATTGCCAACCTTAACATTATCGCCTAATTCAGAAGACGGTCGAATATGAGCATACGGCCCAATGTTCACGCCATGACCAATATGACTATCATGTGCTACACTTTGTTTGATAACTGTATTTTGCCCAATCGTACAATTTTTAATTTCAGAATGAGGACCAACTTCTACACCTGTAGCAATCGTGGTGTTCCCCTCAATCACACTTCCAGGATAAATAACAGCATCTTGTTCAATTTGGACATCTAATCCGATATAAGTATGACTCGGATCAATGATGGTCACACCATTTCTCATATGATACTCGTTAATCCGACGTTTCATAGCCTCCTCGGCACGTGATAAAGCAACGCGGTCATTAACACCTAACGTTTCTTCAAATCGCTCTGTCTGGTAGGCAGCAATCTTTTCACTTTGGCTTTTTAAAATCTCAATTACATCCGGGAGATAGTATTCCCCTTGAGAATTATCATTTGATACATGCTTTAACGTTTCGAATAAAGCTTTATTATCAAAACAGAACACACCTGTATTGATCTCTTGAATCTTTTGAACCTCTTCAGATGCATCTTTTTGCTCTACAATACGAGCAACATTACCATCTTCAGTTCGCACAATACGACCATAACCTGTAGGGTCTTCTGCATGTGCTGTGAGAAGTGTCGCTTTAGAACCTTCTTCTTCGTGATAAGTAATAAGAGACTCAAGTGTATCTTTCGTTAATAGTGGTGTGTCACCACATACGACGAGTGTTGTTCCTTCTTGTTGCTCCAGAATGCTATCAGCCTGTTGAACAGCATGGCCTGTACCGAGCTGTTCTTCTTGGATTACGAATCGGCTGTCGTCCCCGATTTGATCTTGAACAGTCTCTGCCCCATGACCAACAATCGTAATGATTTCATTTAGCTGTAAGGGCTTTAATTGATCTATAACATGTTGAACCATTGGCTTACCACATACAGGATGTAACACTTTGTATAAAGATGATTTCATACGTGTTCCCTGACCAGCAGCCAACACAACTGCGTAACGATTACTCATTAACAAACCACCATCCTTTTGTCATCTACGAATATATCTTAAAAACACCATTATTTCAACTGTTAGAACAAAAGTGGAAGTGCTCAGTGAGTGACGTATAGGCTGTAAAATCCAACAAAAAAAGGAGCCTAACCCGGTAGATTAGACTCCCCCCTATTGTCTTCAGTGAGTATTAAGAAGCACCTGCTTCTTCATATTCAACTTCCAATTCCCCTGCGCGGTGATATTCTTCTAGTACAGCATCTTGGATTTTTCCACGTGTACCAGAATTGATCGGATGCGCAATGTCACGAAACTCTCCATCAGGAGTACGTTTGCTTGGCATAGCAACAAACAAACCGTTGTTTCCATCGATTACTCGAATGTCATGAACAACGAATTCCTGGTCTAACGTAATAGAAGCAATTGCTCGCATTCGTCCTTCAGTATTAACGCGTCGCAGTCTAACGTCAGTTACTTCCATTATGTCTCACCACCTTTTCCCTATAAGAACTTAGTTACCAATATTCAACAAAGTTACATGAATTCCTCCCTACTTTTGAAAAAAAATTATTCTTTTCTAATTTTCTGCACTTTCCTACTTATCATTTGGAGACTCTGAAGCAAGCCTCTACTACCAACACAGCCCTTTTTATACGTTAATCACTTTGAAAATAAATGTAGTTTTGATAGAAATATTTTTTTAATAAAGCAATAAAAGTCTCAAAAGACAAAAATAGCTTTTGCCTTAAAAGGCAAAAGCTATCTCACTAAAATACAGTTATTGTTCAAAGAGATTTCCACGATGAACTTCAATTTTACGATTTTTAATATCGACATTATTAATCTGAAGTAGGGAGACATAATCATCTACTACACGATCTTCATCCTCGTCTTCAGCTTCAGCTAGGACACCAATACCTGCAACATTTGCTTCAAATTCTTCTAAAAGGCTTTTCATACCATTAATCGTGCCACCAGCTTTCATAAAGTCATCTACAATAAGCACATTTGCCCCTTGTTTTAAGCTTCGCTTAGATAGAACCATGGTCTGAATTTTTCTTGATGATCCAGAAACGTAATTAATGCTTACTGTAGATCCTTCTGTAACTTTCGGATCTCGACGTACGATGACAACCGGTACATTTAAATAAGACGCTACAGCATATGCTAATGGAATACCTTTTGTAGCCACGGTTACGACCGCATCAATCGTGCTACTGGAAAAGTGTGTTGCAAATAACCGTCCGATATTCCTTACAGTTTGAGGGTCACCCAATAGGTCACTCATAAATAAGTAACCTCCTGGCAACAATCGCTCAGGGTCCTCCAGCTGTTTAGCTAACTGATCGATAAACACTTCGCTTTTTTCTTTAGAATTGCGCGGTATATACTTTACGCCGCCAGCAGCTCCTGGAATCGTTTGAAGATATCCTATCCCTTGTTGTTGGAACATTTGATTAATGATCGCTAAATCTTCACTAATTGAAGATTTAGCGGATTCATACTCATTTGTAAAAAACGGCAATGACACAAGTTGTTGAGGGTGTTCTATTAGATAATGAGTCATTGCGACCAATCGTTCACTTCTTTTCATACATACACCTCTAAATCCGAATAATATGCAATAAATATAACAGTTTTATACGGATTTAATCAAGTGCATGTCGATTTCCAAGCATTCGAATTACGTATACTTCTTCACAAAATCCTCGTAAGCCATTATAAATACGATGTGCTCGTGATTCCTGTTGAACTAGACCAAATACAGTTGGACCGCTCCCACTCATTAATACAGCATCTGCACCAAAATCTTTCATATGATTTTTGATTTGGTCTACTTCTGTGTGAAGTTGACTCGTTACGGGCTCAAGAACATTACCAATTTGAGCACACATCTCATTGTAATCGCCGTCTTCTAGGGCTTGTATCATTTTTTGTGTATCAGGGTGTTGTACATCATTCAGGTTCAAATTTTGATAAATCGCTTGAGTTGATACCCCAATAGAAGGTTTAGCCAAAACCACCCAACAAGGAGGAGGCGTAGGAAGTTCTCTTATCTGTTCTCCTCTACCTGTAGCTAAAGCTGTACCTCCATATACACAAAAAGCCACATCTGACCCAATATGAGCTCCTAATTCAGCTAATTGTTCTGCCGTTAACTCTAAATCCCATAAACGATTTAAACCTCGCAAAACAGCTGCAGCATCACTACTACCTCCCGCTAAACCAGCGGCAACGGGAATTTGTTTCTCAATAAAAATCTCGACACCTTCACGTATTTGATATGTATTTTTTACAAGTTGAGCTGCTTGATAGGCAAGGTTACGCTGATCATTTGGAACAAATCGATTTTCAGAAACAATACGAATTTCATCTTCACGCAAAGGACTTAACTCAATTCGATCTGATAAATCAACCGTCGTCATGACCATCTCAACTTCATGGTACTCATCCGGACGTTTATATAATACATCGAGAGCTAAATTAATTTTGGCCGGAGCCTTTTCTAATAATCGCATCTCATCACCTGCTCTTTTCAGCTTATATCAACAAATTGTACCATATATTTTGATCTATAAGGATGGTTTGTTCAAAATCCTATCTTAAGGAAATCTTAGCGATTTGTAAGTATGTCAAAGCAAAGCGTAAACAGAGGCTCGTTCTCTTAAGTTGTAAAAAAGGGACAGACCCCTTATTAAGATCTGCCCCGTGTCATTTGCTCCTGAGCGATTTGAATAGCACGCTTTGTAATATTACCTGCATCACGTGCTGTTATCCCGCCCCAACCTTCTTTTTGCACCGTGTCGTAAAAACCTAACTCCTTAGCGATTTCCTCTCTAAAACGATCAGACATAACTCCTCTACGTCTACCCAAAGGAAAACAGCTCCCTTCTATATAGATTTTACGACACGCTTAGTATGTGTTAATTTCTTTTAAAAGAATCGATCTTTATAATGGAATTTCAGCAAAAACATTGAAATAAAAATGCTTTAGTATCTAAATAAAAAGCAGTAAACCTCAGTTTACTGCTCCCCTAACGCCAAATTGCTTAATCCTTCACTAAAACTAAGTTCTACAGTTTCAGTTAAGACATCTGCATAGCTGTATGATACTCGCTCAAACGCATTTTGCTCCTGATCAAGTTCAACAATAAAAACAGATGGATACGTTTCAGCTAGAACACCACTACGCTCAATGGTTTTTCGGCGACCGCCATTTGCTTTCAATGTTAACCGCTTACCGATTTGCCCATCTAAAGACTGCTTAATTTCTGATAACGTTTTTGCCACTACACTCCACCTCACTACTTATACTTTAACACAAGCTATAGTACAAAGTCAAATAAATCTTTATATTATAGCAATATATGATTTGTATTGCAATGAAATACGTATAATTTTTTCATCTTATTTATATTCTCTCTAAAAAATGAAATTTTATGTAAAAACATTTTAGGGAAAGTGGATTCAAACTTGGTTCAACAGGCCTTTAATAAGTAGTATGTCTTGAATGTAGCATTTCTTCTGCATAAAAAAACTCGCCCCTCTTATAATAGTTTAGGACGAGTTTCTTCAGTATCCTGATGTTGTTGTTCGTGATATTCTTCTGACTGATAAGGCATTCCTGTTCGCATTAAACCTCGAGTTTCAACACCACCAAGCCCTTTTTCACCTGTTAAGGTATTCCGAATAACATCCCATACGTTGACTTTTTCCATAAAGGATGTGTATCCGATTTTAGCAACAATATAAACTGGATCTAATGCGTGAATGTTAATTCGAGAAGGTGAACTAGCGAAATTAGCACCTGCACGTATTAGAGATTCAAAGTGAGATTGGCAAGCACCTGCAAAAATGACCATTTGATCGAGGTGTGGCACCTTGCGTCTTGCCTCTCTCACCGTTTCTGCAAAATACTTGGAATGTCTATAAGCACGCAAGTCACCTTTATCCCCTTTATTTTTTGAAAAGGAATCATGTCCCGTAATCACAATAATGTCAGGGCTTACTTTATCAATTAGCTCACCAATTTGATGAGGCATTTCTTTTTCATTCATGTGCACCCCATGAACTTGTAGTCCGAGCTGTTCATATAAATCAATGCATTTTTTTAAATATAATCGATCACCATCTAAATGTAAGACACGTGATGGCAATTGAAAATAGGGGGCTTCATGCTTATAACCAGAGGAAGCCTCGTAATCACGCTTTTGACGCATTAGTTGATAATCCTGTCGGAAGAGTCGATAAGAATACTCCTCCTGCTCCTTGGCCTTTTGCTTTCTTCGCTTTAACTCTTCTGTTTGAACAACTTTTAAGTCTTCAATTGGAGCATCGGCCTCTAATCGAATATCTTCACCATATAAAATCACACGTGACCCCTGAATAGCTTGAACCCGAAATAAAAGGTCATGATTATAGGAGGAACGTGTTACGATATCACCTTTGTTTACCATGAAAGCCTGCCTCCTCACACAGTTACCACTTCTTTCATAGCCTATGTGAGAAGATATAGTTTGTGCCTATAGCTTTGTATAAAACACATTTGCTAACGTTGCGAATTCCTCCATTGATAAGGACTCACCTCTACGTTTTTCATCAATCTCCGCTTCATCAAGTGACTGACGAATCGAATCCTTATCAAAACGGTCTTTAAAATGACGAGAAAGGTTATTCATAATCGTCTTACGTCTTTGACCAAAAGATGCTCGTACTAAATCAAAAAAGAAAGGCTCGTTTTCTACCTGAACTGGCGGTTGTTCGCGCATAGTTAATCGTAAAACAGATGAGCCTACATTTGGTTGAGGCATAAACACGGTCTTTGGAACATCCATGACTACCTTCGCTTCTGTATAGTATTGAATTGCTATCGATAAAGAGCCATAGCTTTTATTATTGGGGCTAGCAGCAATTCGTTCAGCTACCTCTTTTTGAATCATAACGGTAATACTTTCAATTGGTAGTCGAGCCATCAGTAAATTCATAATAATTGGCGTCGTAATGTAATAAGGTAAGTTTGCGACTACATGAACGGATTGTCCTTCATGGAAATACTCTTGTATAACTTCAGAGACATTCGCCTTTAGAATATCTTGATGAACAATACGGACATTATCATAGTCGCTTAATGTATCATCTAAGATTGGGAGGAGTCGCTGATCAATTTCAAAAGCAAGAACTTGATCCGCTTTACGAGCTAGTTGTTCTGTTAGCGCGCCAATTCCTGGTCCAATCTCAATCGCTCCACTATCGGCTGTAACACCAGCATGCTCCACAATATTGGATAAAGTATTTACATCAATTAAAAAGTTCTGACCTAAGCTTTTCTTAAAAGAGAACCCGTACTTCTCTAAAATTTCTCTGGTCCGTTTTGGCGTTGCAATTGCTTTTGTATCACTCATTTTATGTTTCCTTCCTCTTTCAGAATTTCCTCCATGGCATCTACAAACTCTTCTCGCGTAATTTGGAACATGGTTAATCGTTTATAAAGCTGTTTGCCGTTTGTATAGCCAATTTTCAGCCTTTCGCCTAATTGTTCTCTAAGCAGCTTAGCTGTTGCTCCTCCAACAAGACCATACTCCACAAGATCCTCTTGCGTAATGTCACTGTTCTCAATCTCTGACATACTATATACATGGGATAAAGCTTCTCGAATAGCTTCTGGTGAAGCATGCTCCACCCCAAGTCCTTTATCATGCTTCGCCTTGGCTTCATGCCTTGGCAAAAAGGCATGCTTGCATCCTGGTACCGCTTGGGAAACGATATTACGGATCCGTTGCCCAGGGTGATCTGGGTCTGTAAAAATGATCACACCTCGCTTTTCTTGGGCGTGACGTATTCGAACTAATGTATCTTCATTCACGGCTGATCCATTTGTTTCTAGCGTATCCGCTTCAACCGATCGTTTCACATTCTGTGTATCATCTTTGCCTTCAACGACAATGATTTCTTTAATTTTCAAATTATGTCCTCCAAAACTGTTATCTATGATTAGTTATACCACGATCGTGACATAAAATAAAACGATCTTTGCATTCAAATCTGAGGTTTAAGACCGCCTGTATAAGTGGAAAAAGATTTACAAAGAAAAAGTTTTTTATACAAAAGAAAAAGCAGAGGATTATCCCCTGCTTAATTACCTAATACTTTAACTTGAACTCTTCTGCGACCAAAACTTAATGCATCACTTCTGGAAGGAACGAACAAGTCAATACGATTCCCTTGAATCGCTGAACCTGTATCTCCAGCAATTGCATAACCATAGCCTTCAACCCAGACGCGAGATCCTAATGGAATTACATTTGGATCAACAGCGATCACCTTACGATCTGGATTAGCACGAAGGTTTATACCTGTACGCGTAATCCCACTACAACCATCACAAAAAGCTGTATATGCTGTAGCTTCCATATAAAGCGTCTTTTGAACGCTATCGTTATTATTACGGGATACATTTTGTTGAATGACTTTCGTACCTACCGCTACAATTTTCTGTTTACTTTCTTTTGCCGTTTCTTCTTTTACAAGCTTACGGTCTACTTCTTCACCGTTCTTAAGTGTAACTTCGTAATGTTTAACAACTTTTCCTTCTTCACCGTTTTGAACAACCTTTTTGTTGCCCTTTGGCATGGAGCTGTCTTTACGCGTTACAACAGCATAGTCTACTTGTTCTTCCACGACATCGGTAACTTTCTCGATGCGTGTAATGGTGACAGAAGCTTGTTCCTTAGAAAGTTTAGCCTGTTTGTCTCGTTTAAGTTTATCAAGCTCTCCAAGGCTTATTTCTTGTTGTTTTAAGAATTCTCCAACCGTATTGGCTGTTGTCCATACTTTCTTTTCTTCCCCACCGTCATTCAGCGCCACTTGGAAGGCCTTTTGAACTTCAATGTTCATTCCTGCTTCGATACTTGCCTTATCTTTGTGTGACACTTTGTCACGTTCATTGATTTTTATCTCTTTTTCATCAATGAATTGTTTAACGGTATCTGCTGTAGTGTAGTACTGCTTATCTTGACCATCAATCGTTACCGTTACTGGTTTAGCAGATTGATAGTCTATTTTCATTCCTGTCGTAATTGGATCTTCGAGTTGGTGTGATAATTTATCGTGAGTTTGAACATTAATTTTAAGACTTTCTAACAGTTCCCCAACTGTGTCTGCATGAGTTCGAACAGATTTTGTCTCTTTTTCTGTTTGAACCTTTACTTCAGCTTTAGTAGCTTCATACGTTAAGCTTCCAAGTAAGGCAAAAAATACAATAGCACTAGCGATCAACACAACTAATCTTTTCATGCTTCTGCCTCCTTTTTCATACGCAGTGTATTATAACGACTGCGTAATCAGCCTGTCAACAAGTAAACGTTACCATTGGGAAAAACGTCCAATTGAAAGGCTTGACTCCCTTTACCAATATAACCAAATCTAGAGAAATATAATACGGAAAAATAATAACAAAATCCGACCATATATTGCATTATTTTTCCGCATTCTAGTATATCGCTTATTTACTGGTCAAGCTTAAACAACTTAAACGCATTTTCTGTTGTCTTTTGTCCAATTTCCTCAAGCGAAAGTCCTTTAATTTCAGCTACTTTTTCTGCCACTAATTTTACATATGCTGGTTCATTACGTGTTCCTCGATTAGGGTGAGGTGCAAGAAACGGACAATCCGTTTCTACAAGCATATGCTCTAACGAGATGGCTTCTGCTACTTCTTTTGGTTTTTTTGCATTTTTGAACGTAACTGGACCACCAAGTGAAATATAAAAGTTCATCTTTACACATTCTTCAGCGATTTCAACAGAACCACTGTAGCAATGCATGATACCGCCTACTTCTTCTGCATTTTCCTCTTTTAGTACATCCACGATATCTTGTGTGGCTTCACGATTGTGAATAATAATAGGCATTTGAACTTTTTTCGCTAATCGGATTTGCTTACGGAATACATCTTTTTGCACATCCACAGGTGATTTATCCCAATGGTAATCCAGCCCCATTTCACCTATTGCTACAACTTTAGGATGGGAACTTAATTCTTCAATCCACTGTAAATCCGATTCTTCCATATCAATCGCATCTACTGGGTGCCACCCAACTGCAGCGTATATATTGTCATGTGCTTCTGCAATTTCAATGGCCAATGGTATCGTCTCACGATCAAATCCAACGACCACCATGTAATCGACTCCTGCTTCCTTTGCGTGTTTGATTACTTCTTCACGATCTTCATCGAATTGTCTTGCATTTAAGTGAACATGCGTATCAAAAAGCATAATTAGTACGATCTCCTTTGCGATATCTTCTAGTTTTATTGTAACACTTAACCATAGGCTACCCAAAAAATATGGGGAAAAGGTAGAATGTTAGTAATTATTGATCCTGATCAGAGGAATAAACACTCGCTTATTCAATTATTTTCCCTCTTTAACGGTAGACTTAGAATCAAGATAAGTTGAGAGCAGTCCTTTGCTTTTTACGAGAGCTAGGGGTTCAGTGAAACGGCAATACTCCTGTTGCCCCACACGACGTGGGGTAGGTCGACGTTGCCACACGATGTGGCGGTCTTAGTCGATCTTCATTGTTTACTTTGAACCTCCTCGTTCACTCCGTTCTCTGTGGGGTCTCATCTGCCCTTTCTACCACTGGAGTTTGCTGTTTCCTTCCCCCCTTTGCGTTTATGGAGAATAACGGACCCTAGTTGTGTGAGCTCTATACCTTACGGACATCTGTTCCTTTATTTTGATCTTTTAAGGCATTTCGAGAGTCGTTAAGGACATATAGTACCTTATTTGTGACAAAATGGGCTTTTTCAAGGTGATTTGAAGCAAATAACGGAATGAATGTCCGTAAGCATCGCCTTCACAATATCGCTGCGATTCCGTTCATCACCATTCGGCTAAGGTGGGCTTGGGAACTGGTTGACTACTCCGGAAAAACGGGCGAGCGAGACCCCGCAAGAAGCGTAGCGGATGAGGAGGCTCGATCGTTCGTCCGGGGAAAGCAACCCGTTCCCAAGCCCGCCGCACTCCACAATAGCAACGGAACCGCCTCTCTCTCACTGAATTCCTAATTCAACATAACTGCCATTTAACTGAATAAACACTAAATGCAAAAAAGAGAAGCTCCTTTAAGAAGCTCCTCTTAATGTTAAATTATTTTACTTTTGAACCATTAGGTAGGCTTTGATCAATGTTGGCTAGGGCAAGGTTGCCTTCTTCATCTTCACCTGCTAACACCATTCCCTGAGAAAGCTCGCCACGGAGTTTGGCAGGTTTAAGGTTTGTTACACAAATGACTTTCTTTCCAACAAGATCTTCTGGCTTATAGTACTGCGCAATGCCTGATACCACTTGTCGTTTTTCAGAACCAAGGTCCAATTGAAGACGTAAGAGTTTATCCGCTTTTGGATGCTTGTCAGCTTCGACTACTTCAGCAACACGCATATCCACTTTCATAAAGTCATCAATAGCGATCTCTTCTGATTGATCTTCAGCAGGTTTCTCTTCTTCCGCTTCTTTAGGTGCATTTTTCTTCATCATATTTTTAATTGCTTGAGTTTCAGCGTCCACATCTAAACGAGGGAAGATTGGCTGCCCTTTTTGTACCTTCGTACCTTCTGGAATAAGACCCACCGTATTCATACTCTCCCAGCTTGTAAATTCATCTTCATTTATACCAAGCTGTTCAAAAATGCGTTGAGGTGTTTGTGTTAAGAACGGCTGCAACATAATACCGATATGACGTAACGATTCAGCTAAGTGAGCCATCACATTACCAAGACGCTCTTTCTGATTTTCATCTTTTGCAAGAATCCAAGGTTGTGTTTCATCAATATATTTGTTTGTACGACTTACGAACTGCCAAAGCGTAGATAATGCAACAGAGAATTCCATGTTGTCCATAGCCGTTTCTAGCTTTTCACGTGTTTCTACAGCAAATGTTTCTAGGTTTTCATCGTACTGATCTTCGCTAGCACGGAATGCAGGAATTTCACCATCAAAGTACTTAGTCACCATAGCAACTGTACGGTTTAGAAGATTACCCAGGTCATTAGCCAGGTCATAGTTTGTACGCTCCACAAAGCCTTCTGGTGTGAAGACACCGTCAGAACCAAATGGAACTTCACGTAAAAGATAATAACGAAGAGCATCAAGTCCATACGTTTCAATTAGATCTACAGGATCTACAACATTCCCTTTAGACTTAGACATTTTTCCGTCTTTCATTAAGATCCAACCATGGGCAAAAACCTGCTTTGGTAATGGCAAATCAAGCGCCATTAACATAATTGGCCAATAGATCGTGTGGAAACGAACAATTTCTTTTCCTACAAGCTGAACATCAGCTGGCCAATATTTCTGGTATCGTTCGTCATCTTCTGTACCGTATCCTAATGCCGTAATATAGTTGCTTAATGCATCGATCCAAACATAAATAACGTGCTTCGGATCACCAGGAACCTGTACTCCCCAATCAAATGTTGTACGAGATACAGCTAAATCTTCTAAACCTGGTTTAATGAAGTTATTAATCATTTCATTCTTACGACTTTCTGGTTGAATGAAGGAAGGATTATTTTCATAAAACTCTAGAAGTTGATCGACATATTTACTCATCTTAAAGAAATAGGATTCTTCTTTCACTTTCTCAACAGGGCCACCGCAGTCTGGGCAATGTCCATTGTCTAGCTGTCGCTCAGTAAAGAAGGATTCACATGGAGTACAGTACCATCCTTCGTACTCATCCAAGTAAATATCACCTTTTTCGACTAAATAAGAAAAAATCTGCTCGACAATCTTCTCATGACGTGGTTGTGTAGTTCGTATAAAATCATCATAAGAGATATCTAATTTTTTCCAAAGTTGTTGGATGCCATCGACAATCTCATCGACATAGGCTTGAGGTGTAACACCTTTTTCATCTGCTTTACGTTGAATTTTTTGGCCATGCTCATCTGTACCTGTTAAGTACATGACATCATAACCTTGCAAGCGTTTATAGCGAGCCATCGCGTCACCAGCGACAGTCGTGTAAGCATGCCCTATGTGTAGGTTTCCACTAGGATAATAAATGGGGGTGGTAATATAAAACGTATTTTTTTCTTCAGGCATGGGGATCCCTCCTTATAGTATGTATCAAAAGAAAAAGCCAAATGTCGTCTCGAGCATTCGACCCATTCTGTCTATATCTTTTTGATAGAAAAATTGTCGACAAAAAATCAACAAATTCAAAAAGCAGCATAGTTCTATTTTATCGATTTATAAGCATTATTTCCATCTCTAACAAAAAACTATACAAAAACCTGATTTATAGTGTCAAGAAAAGGGCCAGCAAAATCATTATGTCACCTCAAAATACCATCACTAGTCACTAAAGATGCTCAATCACTTTCTATTCTTATACTAAAAAGAAGTTTGTCGACAAAAATGTGAAGGTACCCCTAAAAAAGTCGAATTTTGTCGAATGGTATTAACAAGAGATGATTCCTATTCTTTGAAAAAGTTAGGTGATTCTATACCTAAATTAGGAGGAAAATCCCTAATTTAATAGGCTTATTCCTATTAATCTGTCATTTTTTTGTTTAGAATGGGAAATAAAAGAATTGACAGCCACTGGAATGATTGCTACTATATGAGGTATAGAATGTCGAATCATGACGAATAAAGAGAAAAAATATTTGAGTGAGAGGAGTTACAATTTATGAAATCTATAGGAATTGTACGTAAGGTTGACGAACTAGGACGAGTGGTGATTCCAATCGAATTACGCCGTACTCTAGGAATTAATGAAAAGGATGCTCTAGAAATCTATGTAGACGATGATCAAATCGTTCTTAAGAAGTACAAGCCTAACATGACTTGCCATGTTACTGGTGAAGTATCCGATCAAAACATGAGCCTTGCAAATGGCAACCTAGTTCTTAGCCCAGAAGGTGCTAAAGAGCTAATGAACGAGATCCAAAACAGCCTAAACAAAGTAGAAAAATAAAAAGAGATAAAAGAGACGACAAAACCCTCGCTAAATAGCGAGGGTTTTATTTTTGTCATGATCAAGTGTGATATGCTTGATACACTTCTCTTTTAGGCTTTTTTCTATCTCTCGCTACTTGTTTGATCGCATCTTTAGAGGATTTTCCTTCATCTATATAATGTTCGACATGCTCAATTAATGAGAAAGCTGTCCACCACAATTCCTCATCTTGTGGTTCACTTTCTTCACTACCTTCAACAATTATACAGAACTCTCCACGGATCTCATTTTGTTGTACCCATTCCACAATCTCATCTGCGCTACCACGCACATATTCTTCATATTTCTTCGTAAGCTCACGAGCTATTGCCATCTGTCTATTTCCCATTACTTCGTGAATGCTCTTTACAACTTCCTTGAGACGATGGGGAGATTCATAAAAAATTATCGTCGAGGTCATGCGATATAACCCTTCTAACTCTTCTTTTCGTTCTTTCTTCTTACGAGGTAAAAACCCGTGAAAATAAAAACGGTCTGTGTTTAATCCTGAGCCAACTAATGCACAAAGTGCTGCATTCGCACCTGGGAGAACAATCACATGTATTCCTTCTTGGATTGCACGATTAACAAGTTCGAACCCTGGATCTGAAACACCCGGCATTCCTGCATCACTTACAACCGCTAGCGTTTTACCAGATTGGATCTCCTCGATTAAATAACTTTCCTTTCCTAATTTGTTGTGCTCATGATAACTGACTAATGGAGTATGAAGTTCAAAATGACTCATCAACTTCTTCGTTTGGCGGGTATCTTCAGCGGCAATCATATCCGCATTTTCTAACGTTTTTAATGCTCTATACGTTATATCTTCTAAATTCCCTATGGGTGTAGGCACTATATAGAGCTCCCCTATATCTTGATTTTGGTTTTGATAGCTTTTTTGGATATTCATTTCGAATCCACCTTTTCTTGATATGAGGAAATCATCTGCTCTTTATAGGGACGGTTAAGTTTTTTAATACGATATTCTTCTTGCATCGCCTCTTCCTTCGTTAAGAAAGCTTGTTTATAGACTACTTCAAAAGGACCTCTTCCTCTTGTATATTTTGCCCCTTTACCTTGCTCATGCATGCGAAGTCTTCGATTAAAGTCATTCGTGTAGCCTGTGTAAAGAGATCCATCTTTACATTTAAGGATGTACACCATATGATTAGCTTCCATACAGAACCTCCTTCATTTCATCAGAATATTCTCCGTTCTGTTTATGAATATAAAATGGAGGAAGGATGTTCAGGTCAGGCTTACCATCACGAGCTCCTTCAATTAATAGCATATTCGCATCTCGTCCTTCTTTAGGGTAAACGAATTGGATACGCTTCGGTTCAAGGCGATACTTTCGAAAAAGTGTCATTAAATCGACCAGGCGCTCCGGGCGATGTACGATTGCGACTTTCCCACCTGACTTCGCAAGCTTACTGCAGGATTGAACGACATCCTCCAAGGAACAATAGATTTCATGACGAGCAATAGCTAAATGTTCATTTATATTTTTTTTATCGTCAGCTGGTGTCTGAAAGTAAGGAGGATTACAGGTTACAACATCAAATTTGTTATTGCCATAATAAGAGGGCATATCCTTTAAATCGCCATGAATCATAGAGACCTGTTCACTAAGATTATTTAGCTCCACATTCCGTTTTGCCATATCATATAATCGTTCTTGAATTTCAACCCCAGTTATATGAGCATTCGAGCGACGAGATAAAAATAAAGGAATAACCCCATTTCCTGTGCAGAGATCTAATATTTTTCCTCTCTTAATCGGGAGGTATGCAAATTTTGCTAGCAAAACTGCATCGAGCGAGAAGGCAAATACATTTGAACTTTGAATGACTTGCATATCTTCCTCTGCTAACAAATAATCAATTCGTTCATCATCATATAGTTTAACCACTACTATTTGTCACCTCAATACAAACCTATAAATAAAGCCTTCCCTATAAAATAAGGAAAGGCTGACGTTACGATCATTTCTTTTTATTTAGAAACGAGAGGCAAAACAAGCAATCTTCATCCCTGGGACTCCCAAAATGGAGGTTACAAATATGAAAACCTTCCTCGTATAACCGAGCCAAGTTATCATACCCTTCCCCTACTAATGTTCCCTTTGCTTCTGATTGTTCGGACGTACCTTTTTGTTGCTCTTGCCCGTTTTCGAGACGTTGTCTTAAATGGTGGTTCTCAACCGATAAATGCTGATTCTCCTCTAACAACTCACCTAAATGTTTTTTTAAATCACCTAGCTGTTGATAGAGTTGTCCAATTTGTTCTTCCATATGTGTGACTTGTTCATGTACTTGTTTTTTATTCACGTCTTCATCCACCTCATTATTCTGTGGCCTGAGTCGGTAATGCACCTTCCTCAATGAGTTCGTCTAATGTATATTCTAATACGCGGTCTTTATCTGGAATTTCAATTTGAATAACGCGTTCTAAAATGTTTAAACCAACCACTTTTCCAGTTCCTTGTGGTGTTTTAACATCCTCACCCATGTCAGGTAAGTCACGTTTTGCTGTTTCATAATCATCATTCTCATATTTCAGACAGCACATTAAGCGTCCACATAAACCTGAAATTTTGGCTGGATTTAAGGATAAGTTCTGATCTTTCGCCATTTTTATGGATACAGGCTCAAAGTCGCCTAAGAAGGTTGAACAACACAGCATACGGCCACATGGACCGATTCCACCTAACATTTTCGCCTCGTCACGAACGCCAATTTGGCGCAATTCAATACGTGTTTTGAACACGGAAGCTAAATCTTTAACAAGATTTCGGAAGTCTACACGACCATCAGCTGTAAAGTAAAAGATTACTTTATTGCGGTCAAATGTGTATTCAACATCTACTAGCTTCATATCTAGTTTGTGCTCAGAAATTTTCTTGGCACAAACATCAAATGCTTCCTGGGCATTTTGCTTATTCTCAGAAACCGTTAATTTATCTTTTTCATCCGCTTTACGAATGACTTTTTTGAGTGGCAGGACAATATCCTCTTCTTCTACTTGTTTTTGAGCGATTACCACTTTTCCGAACTCAATGCCTCGTACGGTTTCAACGATGACATAGTCAGAATCCGTTATTTGGTAATCATCTGGGTCAAAATAGTATATCTTTCCTGCCTGCTTGAATCTTACACCAACTACTTCAACCATCGTGATCACCTCTGTATTTGAAGCAAGAGTTGTTCCATCACTAGGGTTGGATGAACATTGGAAAATAACTTCCGTTTTGCCTCTAGGATATGGGTTAAAGCATCACGTGCATGCTGCTTTGACCATTTATAGGAACTAGCCTGAAGCCGTTCCCTTTCTTTAATATAAACAATCGATGACTCATGACCCACATGTTCGTAAACAAGGTCCTTATACCATAGCATAAGCAAATCAAGTCCCATGTTCAATGAATCACGGTCTTTAAAATGAGTCATCCAATGATTATGGATAAATAAGAAGGCTTCACTGGGTTTGTCTTGAAGCACTTCAATTAATTGTATCACTAACTTTCGAGCCTTCGCAAACCACTCATCGTTACTCAACTCAATCGCTTCTTCCAAATTATTCGTTATAGCACTCATCAAACGAGCAGAAGACTCTGGAATCCCTTCATCTATGAGCTTCTGTGTAAATTGATGAGGATTCAAAGGTTGAAAGGCCATGACCTGACAACGTGAACGAATGGTATCCAGTAGCGACTGCCCATTCTCAGTTAGGAGCATAGCTACTGTTTGACGACTTGGCTCTTCTAAAAACTTTAAAAGACGATTGGATGCGTTCACCGTCATCGTGTCAGCATCTTCAACAATATAGACTTTTTGATTTGATTCCAACCCTGTATAAGTAAATTCTTTTTGAAGGTGAAGAATTTGTTCTTTTTTGATGGACTGTCCTTCAGGTTGTATAACATGAACATCAGGGTGATTTCCTGATTCGATTCTGTTACAGTCTTTACAAGAGTGACAAGGCTCAACTCCATCCCGATAGGCACAGAAAAAGCTCTTGGCAAAAAGTAGACTCATCTCCATTTTCCCTGTTCCGCGTGAACCTTGAAACAGATAGGCATGAGAGATCCGATCTTTCTTGATGCTATTCATGAGCATTTTCGTCACATTTGGTTGGATATCTGCCATGCTGGTCCAAGTTTGCATGTATGTCACGACCTTACGTATATAAGTTCACTAATAGTCCTTTAACTTCTCCGATGATTCCTAACACATCAATGGATTTTGTTTCTTGTTGAAGGACAGCATCTGTAAGCTCATTAAGCTTCTCATCCACAGAGCGTACTAATGTTAGCTTACGATTTTCTCCCTCCATACTCCAGCTATGAGACTGTTTTAGGTCCATTCCGTATTGCACGGATTCTTCTACAAATGACTTCACAAGTCTTTTGTAGCGAGCTAAATCTTTAAATGAGCGAAAACGGGCAACCTTTTCTCCTTGCTTCGTAATATCAGTCATAAGACGTTTCAGCTCTTCTTCCCGCATCTTATTCGATTGAGTCTGGACTAAAGAGTCAAAGCCTTTTCCATTCGCTGTGGTCGGTCTAGTATGTTGTTGGGTGGATTCAAGTTGTGAACGCAGCTCCTGACCGATCTTCATCTTGTGATCTTCCTTTCCATCGCCTTATTCATTAAAATTGAAAAAAGGATTCAACAGGTAGGATAAACACCGTAGCTCCACCCACTTCAACTTTAACAGGCTTTGGAATATAGGAGTCAGCGTTACCTCCCATTGGAGAAATAGGTGCTACCATTTGCTCTCGTTGACTACAGTTATCTTTAATGATGTTTAACACATCATCAACTTTGTCATCTTCACAACCAATCATTAATGTTGTGTTTCCTGCCTTTAAAAACCCTCCAGAAGTCGAAAGCTTTGTGGTTTTAAAATTTTGATCGGCTAATGCATCGGTTAACCGGTTACTATCTTTATCCTGAATAATAGCAACAACCATTTTCATCGACATGGTCCTCCTCTTAATTGAAAGACATTTATTTTCTATTATAACAAGAAATCGCCAAGTTACGAATGGTGGATTATGATTGGGAGTGAATCCATTGCTTCATTCGAGTAGTGACATCCTCTAATACGTGATCAAATGATTGATCAGCATTTACAACTGAAATACGTTCAGGAAACTTTTCAATCAACTTTTGATAAGCTTCATATACTGTATGGTGAAATTGGAGATTCTCAAGATCAAGCCGATTTTGTTCTCGACCTTTATTTTGCTCTATGCGTTCTAACCCTCTTTCAGGTGTGATATCAAAAAACAATGTAGCATCTGGCATACAACCTTCAATGGCGAACTTATTGATCTCATATACTTCATCTATACCTAACCCTCTAGCATACCCCTGATAAGCAAGACTACTATCTACAAAACGATCACAAAGTACAATTTTCCCTTCATCAAGTGCTGGTAATACCTTTTCAACAAGGTGTTGTCTTCTAGCAGCTGCATAAAGAAGAGCTTCGGTACGCCCATCCATGGCTGTATGTGATGGATTTAATATAATGTGTCTTATTTTTTCAGCAATATCAATCCCACCTGGCTCTCTTGTGGCAAGGACATCGTATCCCTCATCCATTAAAGTTTTAGCCAGTTTCTTAAGGATAGAGGATTTTCCTGCACCTTCTCCACCCTCAAATGTAATAAAAAGACCTTTCACGATGATTCTCCTTTACTCTATATAAATGTGAATACCCTCTTGTATGTTAGACTCTTGAGTTTGAATGTGAACATCCTTTTCCAGTATCTGTTTCACTTGATTAATCTGGAAAGGCTGAATACGCTCTCCTTTCATTATAAGCGGAATCCCTGGTGGATAAGGGATAACGGAATAACTAGCAATCTTTCCCTCCACCTCTGACCATGGCAGAAAAGTGGGTTGCATTCGATCTAAGGCTAGGTAAGAATAGGCGAGCTTTTGGTACCTTGGTTGTTCCACATGTATAACACCTTGTTCTATTGTAGCATGTGCTTCTAAGTGGGTAGCACTACAATTTGAATAAACATTTTGCAAATGTGCTTTTAAAGATGAAATGCTAACTGTTGGTTCTAGACCTAGTAGAAGTAAAATTTGATTGTCCGTTACTAACTCTGGATAGATTCCTTCTTTCTCAAGAAGTTGTGATACAAGCCTAGCACCGTAGGTTTTCTTCACTTGTAATGTGACTTTAAAAGGGTCATCAATTCCGGGTTCAGAAGGAAGTACCTCCCACAATGGATAAGATTGAAGCACTTCTCTTATTTCTTTTACATACTCAAAAGAATTTGCTAATTCCTCTTGAGTAAAGGTAGCTAAATAACATCTTGCTATATCAAGAGAGGCCATAATAGGATAAGAGGGTGAACTAGATTGAAACATCTGTAGATACGTAGAGATTTTCTGCTTCTCAATCCTATTACTTCCTATATGTAAGTATGCTCCCATAGTCATTGCAGGCGACATTTTGTGAGCGGACTGCACGACAACATCAGCTCCTAAATGAAGTGATGAAGGAGGCACAGGTTCTCCTAAAGAAAAATGTACACCATGCGCTTCATCTATTAATACAGGAACACTTTTATCATGAGCGTGTTCGATCATAGATTTAAGGTCATACGCTCTCCCATAATAGTCTGGATAAGTTAAGATTAAGCCAGCAGCATCCGGAAATTCTCTCAGGGCCTCTTCAACCTGTTGACTTGAGACAGGTCCATATCGACCTGTCTCTTGCTCGAAGATTGGGTGTAGAAAAACTGGATGGGCACCAGATAGTTCTAAGGCATGGATAATTGATTTATGACAATTCCGTTGAACCAAAAACGGCTTTCCCTCTTGATAAGTTGCCCGAATCATTGCAAGATTGCCCGCTGTACTACCACCAATTAAGAAAAATGAATGTTTGGAACCAAAATAGGTGGATAGTAAATCTTGAGCTTCTTTAATCGACTCTTCTGGATGGTGTAGATCATCTAACCCTGTTATTTCAGTTAGGTCAATTTCTAAAATACCTCGGAAGTGTTTTTCTGCTTTACTTGGGAGGATCGAACCACTTTTGTGACCAGGCACATGAAAAGAATATGGTTTTCGTTGACTATGTTGAACTAATGCATCATATAAAGGGGTCTCATGTTGATTCGGTCGCTCGTACATATCTGAAATTCCTCTTTTCCGATTTCATTTGTTGTTCTATTCTATCATCGTAATAAGGAAATAGGTAGATTTATGACAAGTTATCATATAAACAAGAAAAAAACCGAACATATCGGTCCGGAATCATAGTCTATGAATATTGTGTTGTTTGATTAATGGATCTCATTTTTTTTAAAAAGTAATGATACTTTTGTTCACTTGGCTCTGTCTGTATAATTTCTTTCTCACATTCATTACAAATAAACATGTTATATAAATGAATCCCATGATCTTTCTCTGTATCACAAATGCCACACATCTTACATTTATTTTCCTCGCTCATCAATAACACCTCCGTTACAATAGTCTCTCCTAATCTAACGGAAAATATACAATGAATCTTTGAAAAAATTTAAGATCTTTTAAAAGATTCGTATGGAAGATCATTCTTATTTACGTTTACGGCTCTTTAATTCTGCACACAAAAAAACCAGAAGAACGAATTCTTCTGGTTTTCAAATGTGCTTGGCGGCGTCCTACTCTTGCGGGGGCGAAACCCCGACTACCATTGGCGCTGAAGAGCTTAACTTCTGTGTTCGGCATGGGAACAGGTGTGACCTCTTCGCCAAAGCCACCAAACCTATGTAGTTGAAGGATATACCTTCAAAACTAGATAAGAGACATCATAACGTTTTTTTCAATAGAGATAGATAAGTCCTCGATCGATTAGTATCAGTCAGCTGCACGTGTCACCACGCTTCCACCTCTGACCTATCAACCTTGTCGTCTACAAGGGATCTTACTCACTTGAAGTGATGGGAAATTTCATCTCGAGGGGGGCTTCATGCTTAGATGCTTTCAGCACTTATCCCGTCCACACGTAGCTACCCAGCTGTGCTCCTGGCGGAACAACTGGTGCACCAGCGGTGTGTCCATCCCGGTCCTCTCGTACTAAGGACAGCTCCTCTCAAATTTCCAACGCCCACGACGGATAGGGACCGAACTGTCTCACGACGTTCTGAACCCAGCTCGCGTACCGCTTTAATGGGCGAACAGCCCAACCCTTGGGACCGACTACAGCCCCAGGATGCGATGAGCCGACATCGAGGTGCCAAACCTCCCCGTCGATGTGGACTCTTGGGGGAGATAAGCCTGTTATCCCCGGGGTAGCTTTTATCCGTTGAGCGACGGCCCTTCCATTCGGTACCGCCGGATCACTAAGCCCGACTTTCGTCCCTGCTCGACTTGTAGGTCTCGCAGTCAAGCTCCCTTGTGCCTTTGCACTCTGCGAATGATTTCCAACCATTCTGAGGGAACCTTTGGGCGCCTCCGTTACTTTTTGGGAGGCGACCGCCCCAGTCAAACTGCCCACCTGACACTGTCTCCGGGCCGGATCACGGCCCTGGGTTAGAATGTCAGTACAGCCAGGGTAGTATCCCACCAATGCCTCCACCGAAGCTGGCGCTCCGGTTTCCAAGGCTCCTACCTATCCTGTACAAGCTGTACCAACATTCAATATCAGGCTACAGTAAAGCTCCACGGGGTCTTTCCGTCCAGTCGCGGGTAATGCGCATCTTCACGCATAGTATAATTTCACCGGGTCTCTTGTTGAGACAGTGCCCAAATCGTTGCACCTTTCGTGCGGGTCGGAACTTACCCGACAAGGAATTTCGCTACCTTAGGACCGTTATAGTTACGGCCGCCGTTTACTGGGGCTTCGATTCAAAGCTTCGCGAGAAGCTAACTCATCCTCTTAACCTTCCAGCACCGGGCAGGTGTCAGCCCCTATACTTCACCTTACGGTTTCGCAGAGACCTGTGTTTTTGCTAAACAGTCGTTTGGGCCTTTTCACTGCGGCTCCTCCTTATGAAGGAGCACCCCTTCTCCCGAAGTTACGGGGTCATTTTGCCGAGTTCCTTAACAAGAGTTCTCCCGATCACCTTAGGATACTCTCCTCGTCTACCTGTGTCGGTTTGCGGTACGGGCACCACTTTCCTCGCTAGAGGCTTTTCTTGGCAGTGTGAAATCAGGGACTTCGGTACTATAGTTCCCTCCCCATCACAGCTTGTGTTTGATGCACGGATTTGCCTATGCATCACACTCACTGCTTGGGCGCGCACATCCAATGGCGCGCTTCCCTTATCCTACTGCGTCCCCCCGTTGCTCAAACGGAAAGGAGGTGGTACAGGAATATCAACCTGTTATCCATCGCCTACGCCTTTCGGCCTCGGCTTAGGTCCCGACTAACCCTGAGCGGACGAGCCTTCCTCAGGAAACCTTAGACTTACGGTGGAAGAGATTCTCACTCTTCTTTCGCTACTCATACCGGCATTCTCACTTCTAAGCGCTCCACCAGTCCTCACGGTCTGACTTCACAGCACTTAGAACGCTCTCCTACCATTGTTCAAAGAACAATCCGCAGCTTCGGTGGTATGTTTAGCCCCGGTACATTTTCGGCGCAGAGTCACTCGACCAGTGAGCTATTACGCACTCTTTAAATGATGGCTGCTTCTAAGCCAACATCCTGGTTGTCTAAGCAACTCCACATCCTTTTCCACTTAACATACACTTAGGGACCTTAGCTGGCGGTCTGGGCTGTTTCCCTTTCGACTATGGACCTTATCACTCATAGTCTGACTCCCAAAGATAAGTCGATGGCATTCGGAGTTTGACTGAATTCGGTAACCCGATGAGGGCCCCTAGTCCAATCAGTGCTCTACCTCCATGACTCTCACTTTGAGGCTAGCCCTAAAGCTATTTCGGAGAGAACCAGCTATCTCCGTGTTCGATTGGCATTTCACCGCTACCCACACCTCATCCCCGCACTTTTCAACGTGCGTGGGTTCGGGCCTCCAGCCAGTGTTACCTGGCCTTCACCCTGGACATGGGTAGATCACACGGTTTCGGGTCTACGACCACATACTCAAATCGCCCTATTCAGACTCGCTTTCGCTGCGGCTCCGTTTCTTCAACTTAACCTTGCATGGGATCGTAACTCGCCGGTCCATTCTACAAAAGGTACGCCGTCACCCATTAACGGGCTCCGACTACTTGTAGGCACACGGTTTCAGGTTCTATTTCACTCCCCTCCCGGGGTGCTTTTCACCTTTCCCTCACGGTACTGGTTCACTATCGGTCACTAGGGAGTATTTAGCCTTGGGAGATGGTCCTCCCGGATTCCGACGGAATTACACGTGTTCCGCCGTACTCAGGATCCACTCCGGAGGGAACAAGATTTTGATTACAGGGCCGTTACCTTCTTTGGCTGATCATTCCAGATCGATTCATCTATCTTGTTCCTTGGTAACTCCAAAGGAGTGTCCTACAACCCCAGAGAGCAAGCTCTCTGGTTTGGGCTAATTCCGTTTCGCTCGCCGCTACTCAGGAAATCGCGTTTGCTTTCTCTTCCTCCGGGTACTGAGATGTTTCAGTTCCCCGGGTCTGCCTTTCTTAACCTATGAATTCAGTTAAGAATACCGCCCCATTACGGGCGGTGGGTTTCCCCATTCGGAAATCTCCGGATCGTAGCCTACTTACGGCTAACCGAAGCATATCGGTGTTTGTCCCGTCCTTCATCAGCTCCTAGTGCCAAGGCATCCACCGTGCGCCCTTATTCACTTAACTATCTCAGTTGCCAGATGAGCGAATATCATCTGGTGTGAATGAAAAAATTGCGTTGGTTTGATGTCTAATTCTTATCTAGTTTTCAAGGTACATGACTTTGAGGAATTTGATTCCTCAAAACCGAACGAAACGAAGCATGTTACGTGAACGCAGTAAAACTGCGTTTTCCGTAGTTATCCTTAGAAAGGAGGTGATCCAGCCGCACCTTCCGATACGGCTACCTTGTTACGACTTCACCCCAATCATTGGCCCCACCTTCGGCGGCTGGCTCCAAAAAGGTTACCTCACCGACTTCGGGTGTTGCCAACTCTCGTGGTGTGACGGGCGGTGTGTACAAGGCCCGGGAACGTATTCACCGCAGTATGCTGACCTGCGATTACTAGCGATTCCGGCTTCATACAGGCGAGTTGCAGCCTGCAATCCGAACTGAGAATGGTTTTTTGAGATTTGCTTGACCTCGCGGTCTCGCTGCCCTCTGTACCATCCATTGTAGCACGTGTGTAGCCCAGGTCATAAGGGGCATGATGATTTGACGTCATCCCCGCCTTCCTCCGGTTTGTCACCGGCAGTCACCTTAGAGTGCCCAACTGAATGCTGGCAACTAAGATTAGGGGTTGCGCTCGTTGCGGGACTTAACCCAACATCTCACGACACGAGCTGACGACAACCATGCACCACCTGTCATTCCGTCCCCGAAGGGAACTCCCTATCTCTAGGGATAGCGGAAGATGTCAAGACCTGGTAAGGTTCTTCGCGTTGCTTCGAATTAAACCACATGCTCCACCGCTTGTGCGGGCCCCCGTCAATTCTTTTGAGTTTCAGCCTTGCGGCCGTACTCCCCAGGCGGAGTGCTTAATGCGTTAACTTCAGCACTAAGGGGCGGAAACCCCCTAACACCTAGCACTCAACGTTTACGGCGTGGACTACCAGGGTATCTAATCCTGTTTGCTACCCACGCTTTCGCGCCTCAGCGTCAGTTACAGACCAGAGAGCCGCCTTCGCCACTGGTGTTCCTCCACATATCTACGCATTTCACCGCTACACGTGGAATTCCGCTCTCCTCTTCTGTACTCAAGTTCCCCAGTTTCCAATGGCCCTCCACAGTTGAGCTGTGGGCTTTCACATCAGACTTAAGGAACCGCCTGCGCGCGCTTTACGCCCAATAATTCCGGACAACGCTTGCCACCTACGTATTACCGCGGCTGCTGGCACGTAGTTAGCCGTGGCTTTCTGGTTAGGTACCGTCAAGGTACCAGCATTTCCTCTGGTACTTGTTCTTCCCTAACAACAGAACTTTACGATCCGAAGACCTTCATCGTTCACGCGGCGTTGCTCCGTCAGACTTTCGTCCATTGCGGAAGATTCCCTACTGCTGCCTCCCGTAGGAGTCTGGGCCGTGTCTCAGTCCCAGTGTGGCCGATCACCCTCTCAGGTCGGCTACGCATCGTTGCCTTGGTAAGCCGTTACCTTACCAACTAGCTAATGCGCCGCGGGTCCATCTGAAAGTGACGGCAAAAGCCGCCTTTTACGTTAGAACCATGCGGTTCCAACGATTATTCGGTATTAGCCCCGGTTTCCCGGGGTTATCCCGATCTCTTAGGTAGGTTACCCACGTGTTACTCACCCGTCCGCCGCTCGATCCACAACAATCACCCCGAAGGGATCATGTTGTTTCACGCGCTCGACTTGCATGTATTAGGCACGCCGCCAGCGTTCGTCCTGAGCCAAGATCAAACTCTCCATAAGAGTTCGCCTTTGCATCAAAATGATGTCTGGCTTTTAAAATAAAAAAGTAATTCATTGACGTAACATGTCGTTTCGTTCAGTTTTCAAGGATCAAATAGTGTTTCTTTTATTTCGTCGCCTTAAAACAGCGACTCAATTAATATATCATCTGTCCGAAAGAGAGTCAATAACTTTTTTGAAAAAAGTTTATTTGATTTGTTTCTTTCGAATGTTTTGCGTTGCCGCTCTCAATGCGACAATTAATAATGTACCACGCACACAAATCGTATGCAATAGAAAAAAAGCATTTTTTATTATTTTTTTGTGATTCCCATGAAAAAAGGTAAGGAAACAAGACTCCCTACCCTAACAAGATTATATGTTTTTTACTAGAGGATTCAAGTGTACCTATAAAACAAAAAGATGAATGGCTACGAGAGAAGCTAAACCTGGTAAACCTAGAAAACCCGAAATCAAAGCTGTGAACACATTAATAGGAATGTGTAATCCCATTGAAGCTCCGAAAACGTTAAAGAAGAAAATAAACAACACACCAATGACGACTTTTACTGCCCCATTAGCCAAAAACTTCATAGGTTTTAACGGTGCTCCAGCTATTAACAGTATTCCAATAAGAAGTACAATAGAAATAACGATAATTGTTGAGCTCAAACAAAACCCTCCTTTGCTTGTCCTTTTGATGTATTCTATGAACAAACAAGGAGGAAAAGAACTTCTATTGTTATCGGGCACTTATGTTTCGATTGCGCGCCTCTCTTAATAGATAAAAATATTTACATTCTGCTATTGCAAGATCATTTGCACCGGTAGAACTCATATCGACGCTGTGTTTCATGATCTTCCTCAGGGTTGCTACCTCTTCTTTTAGACGTTGAAGGTCTTGAAGAAGCCTTTTATCATATTCTTCTTTTTTCACTTTTTTCTTACCAAACATTTTGGAAACACCTACTTCTATAGTTCCCTTCTACCTTCTAGGGCTTTGGATAAGGTTACTTCATCAGCGTATTCAAGGTCTCCACCTACAGGGAGTCCATGAGCAATTCGTGAAATACGGATTCCAGCAGGTTTTACTAACCGTGAAATATACATAGCTGTTGCTTCCCCTTCAATGTTTGGGTTAGTTGCAACAATAAGCTCTTCAACCCCCTCGTCTTTCAGGCGGTTAATTAGGCTTGATATATTAATATCCTCTGGACCTACACCATCCATTGGTGATATAGCTCCATGTAACACGTGATATCGACCACTGAAATCTTTCATCTTTTCCATAGCAATAACGTCTTTTGGATCTTGAACTACACAGATAACTGAGCTATCACGTTCTTCATCCTGACAAATCGCACAAGGGTCCTGGTCGGTAATATGACCACAAGTTGAACAGTGTGTGAGTTCACGTTTAGCATTTACGAGCGATTTTGCAAAATCCAGTACATCGTCTTCTTCCATCTCTAACACAAAAAAAGCCAGGCGCGCAGCCGTCTTTGGGCCTATCCCTGGCAATTTTGTAAAACTATCGATTAATTTGGAAATAGGTTCTGGATAATACATTCAACTACCCCCTACATTCCAGGGATATTCATCCCTTTAGTGAATTGTCCCATTGTATCGTTTGTTTTATCTTCTACTTGCTTAATAACATCATTTGTTGCAGTAAGGATAAGGTCTTGAAGCATATCTACATCATCAGGGTCTACAACGTCTTCTTGAATTTCAACGTCTGTAATTTGTTTTTTACCATTTGCAACTACCTTAACCATTCCGCCACCTGCAGTGGATTCAAACGTCATTTCGTGAAGTTCTTCTTGAGCTTTCTCCATCTTCTTTTGCATCTTTTGCATTTGTTTCATCATATTATTCATGTTTCCCATACCACCCTTCATGGCAGTACCTCCTTTATTCTTCTTGGATTTCTAATAAATCTTCGCCAACAAGCTTACGTGCCTCTGCAATAAGTGGGTCTTCTTGAGGCTCAGCCTCTTCACCCTCTTGAGATTGTTCCTGATGACGTTGTTTTTGTACATATTCTTCTCTTAACTCTTGCCAATTATCTTCAGGAATTGGGATGATTTGAACCTCTTTCCCTAGATGATCAGCTAATAACTGTTGAATGACCTCTTGGTTTTCAAGAGCTAATGAGCAATGAATTTCATATTTAAACGATAACACAATAGCATGGTCCGATGCAGCGCGAGGTTTACTATTCATTAATCGCGCATGTGCAGGTGGACTGTTTTGCTTCAAGGATTCCATAAAGCTAGCCCACTGTGTTTGGACAGCTTTTAAATCTTGTTTCGAAGCTTCATTCAATACATGTCGTATGCGTTCATAAGGAACCTTATACTGATTTCTTCTCGTTCTTTGCTGCGGACGTTTCTGCTCTGGCTGTGATTGTGTCGCATTTGCAGGTGCTTGTTGTATGTTTGAAAGCTTCTTCTCTAGCTCATCCACTTTTTTCTGTAGCTTTTGTACAGATTCAGGTTCGATCGCCACTTGAGAATTCGCTGGTGCTGATTGAATATCACAAATGTTTAACATAGCAATTTCAATGAAAACCTTCGGACTTGTTGTCCATTTCATTTCCTGCTGACACTGATTTAATGTAGAGATCGTTTGTTGGATCCAATTCGGTTGCAATTCTGAACTGAGTTGCTTAAACGCATCATCTGGGATAGCTCGTTCCAAAATCCCCTCTAAACCAGGCGCACTTTGAAAGAGTAAAAGATCTCGCAAGTAATAAATTAAATCAAAGATGAAACGTCCCGGATCTTTCCCTTCTTGAATGAGGGAATCGACAAACTGTAAGGCTTCTTTCACTTCATTTTGTTGTAATGCCTGAACGACACCTGCTAGCTTTTGTTGAGAAACCGATCCAGTTACAGCTAGAACATCTTCTATCGTAACTTGTTCTTCACTATAGGAGATCGCTTGGTCCAACAAGCTTAAGGAGTCCCTCATACCACCTTCAGCTGAAAGAGCTACAGCTTCAAGGGCATCTTTCGAAACAGGGATACTTTCTTCCTGGGCGATATACTCCATTCGCTCGACCATTGAACGTTGTGAAATCCGTTTGAAATCAAAGCGCTGACATCGAGAAATAATCGTTAGCGGAATTTTATGCGGTTCTGTCGTTGCAAGAATGAATATCACATGTTTAGGTGGTTCTTCTAACGTTTTCAATAATGCGTTAAAAGCCCCAATCGAAAGCATATGCACCTCATCGACAATGTAAACCTTGTATTGTACTGCACTTGGAGCGTATTTAACCTTGTCACGAATATCACGAATTTGTTCTACGCCGTTGTTAGAGGCTGCATCAATTTCAATGACATCAGAAACGGAACCATCTTGAATACCAACACAAGCTGAACACTCATTACAAGGTTCCTTAGCAGGTCCACGCTCACAGTTAACAGCTTTTGAAAAGATCTTTGCCGCACTTGTTTTCCCTGTTCCTCGAGGTCCTGAGAACAAATAGGCATGAGAAAACTTTTCTTGTACGATCGCATTTTGAAGTGTACGCGTGATATGTGATTGTCCGACAACATCAGAAAAGTTTCTTGGTCGCCATACGCGATATAACGCCTGATAACTCATTGTCCTCGTTCTCCTTTTTGGTTTCTTCCTAATTATACCGAAAAAAAGCCTTGGTTTTCAAAAAATCTTTTACTTATATAAAAGAAAAACTCACCTTAAACAGGTGAGTTGATTTTATGTATGAGCCGTGCACCCACCTTCGATGAGGTGGCCCCAAGCGTTACTCAAGGTCATGGCTCGACCCAGGCGACCCTGCAACACATCAGAATGACCGCTTACTGCTGCTTCCTTCCGGACCTGACAGGGTTTACGGGTTCCGATTGTGCAGGACCCAGGTGTCAACACCAATCGCTTAAGGCAGGCCTTGAGGCCACCCCACCTTGGGCGGGGATTCGGCCTCGCTATAGCGGATTGCGAGTACAGGGCACCGCTACCTCCCCGCTTAGCACGGCAAGACTGTTATCAAATTTGTTTTGCCCATCTCTATCGATGTGCAATACCTAGTATAGCGACTGTAGATTAAAAATGCAATATCAAATGCTTGTTAATGTTTGTAAACACTTCATCATTTATCATTTGTAACGCTTTTTTTCTTCTCTTAGCTTACGGAAGAAGGTTTTCAGCATGTAACTACACTGTTCATGTAGAACTTCTGGAATCACTTCGGACTGGTGATTAAATCGTTCATCACCCAGGAGGTTCATTAGCGAGCCGGTACAGCCAGCTTTGGGATCATATGCTCCAAATACAACAGTCGATATTCTAGACTGCAAAATAGCCCCTGCACACATAGGGCACGGTTCAAGGGTAACATAAAGTGTACATTCCTCTAAACGCCAACTTCCTATCACCTCATTAGCTCGTTCGATAGCAATAAACTCAGCATGGGACGAAGTTTTTTGACTAGACTCCCTTAAATTATGTCCCGTAGCAATGACCTCTCCATCTTTTATGATTACAGCTCCAATGGGAACTTCTCCTATTTCTTCTGCTTTTTTAGCTTCTTTAATCGCCAATTCCATAAATTCTTCATGACTCATGGTATCACTTCACTTCATTCAGGGTTTAAATTCTTTCAACGTGAAATACTACTATTTGAAAGGAGACATCCTTATGCATCCTCCAAACCAAACTGCAGTATTAATTGTGGATATGATCAACGACTTTCAGTTTTCGCATGGAGAAACTTTATTATCTGAATCGAAAAAAATACTTCCTAATATTATTCAATTAAAACAGTATGCGAGCGATCGTCATTTTCCTATTATATATATAAATGATCATTATAATCTTTGGCAAGCTGATTTACAACGCATCTACAATAAGTGTCTTCATGACCAAAACCAAGAACTTCTTGACCAAATTGTTCCACATGAAACAGATTACTTTCTTATTAAACCAAAACACTCTGCTTTTCATCAAACTGCCCTACAAGCTTTGTTATCTGAACTCGGTATAAAGCACCTCATTATCACAGGAATCGCCGGTAACATTTGTGTTCTGTTCACAGCTAATGATGCTTATATGAGAGAATACTCATTATCTGTGCCACAAGACGGCATTGCATCAAATGATGCACAGGACAATGCTTATGCGCTTAAAATGATGGAGAATGTACTTAAAGCAGATATAACGCCTATATCACACTTTTCATAACATACTACCTCTCCCTATCTCATAAGTTTATACGAGAAACAACTTATGAGGGGGGAGTCATGTGCAAATTCACGTTGTAAAAAATGGGGAGAGTGTTTACAGTATCGCAAACAAATATAGCGTTAAAATGGATGAAATTATTGTGGCCAACAAAATAGAAGAACCAGCATTTTTAGTGGATGGACAAGCTATTATTATTCCAGTAAGTGGGGAGTATTATTTCGTAAAAGATGGTGATAGCTTAGAGTCAATTGCTCAACAATTCTGCCTTACAGCTCAAGAACTTGCAGAAATTAATGAGTTCCCGATCGTTGATTCTCCGCCTGTAGGCTTAAGGTTATATATCCCTTCGCAATTTGAATAGGTGATAACTGAATCTAATGTTTAAAAGATACTTTTTATCACATCATAAGGTTAGCTTAAAACAGGAGGCCTTATGAATATGGTAATACTCAAATCTCTTGTGATGGTCTTAGCCGGTGTGTTCTTACTCCGCATAGCAGGTAGAAAATCCATCTCTCAAATGTCCCTTGCACAAACCGTTATCATGATCTCAATCGGGTCGATTATTATTCAACCTATCATTGAAACGAGCATCGTCCGTACACTCATTGCTTCTGCTGTTTTTATATTCGCCCTCATGGTCATGGAAGAGTTACAAATCAAGTCTAATAAGATGGAGAAATTCCTTACAGGGAAATCTCGTATTGTCATAAAAAATGGCATTATTCAAGAGGACCAACTTCGGAAGCTCCGGCTTTCGGTTGATCAGTTGGAAATGTTTATACGTCAGCAGGGAATTACACATTTCTCTGATATTAAAACCGTAACAATTGAACCAAATGGACAGATGGGCTATGAATTACAAGAGGATGCTAAACCTTTAACCATTGGAGAATTTAAAAAACTTGTTCATCCATCCATGTTAAAACAGCCATCTGCCTTTTCCTCTCAAACCAATCAGCCTTATCCACAAAATATATTTCAAGAAATTCAAAGCAACAAAGAAGAGAATCCAGGAAAGCCGCTTCAATAATTCTGAAGGGGCTTTTTATTTAGGAACAAACGTTATTGTACGGTTATGAAGTACACTTTCCTTCCAAGCTTGCTGTAACCCTTCCTCCTTAATTCGCTCTGGACTTAACTCACGAAAGGGTATATCTACTTGAAAGGAAGATTGAAATGGGAATGGTTCTAATACCACAGTGCTTTTTCCATTCCAATAAGCAATCACCCCATCCGGCGCGAATTTGAAACGCTGGGGAAATCCATCTCGAAACCAGGATAATTCCTCTTCTTTCGTTACCCCAGGCTCATTCATACAACAATATAAAGAAAGGTCATCACAAAATTGAAGAAGGTCAAAATGAAAGTTCAAATGCTTATCTTCAACCCTATCCCCCAACTCATTTTTCAACCTCTTCTGTCGCGCTTCTTCTTCATTAATAAAGGATTGGATACTCTCATCCTCGGACGCTTCAGGAAAAAAGGAACGATAATGTAGACTGCATAACAAGCCTCCATATTTCGATCGTATTTCCACCTGTTCTACACCCTCTTGATAGCGAGCCATCTTCTCTTTCATTGGATAATCAATAAAAGAATATGGCTGTTGTTTATCCTCATTCCACTTTGGATGCTGATCAAGAGGAATCCAAGCACGGTCATGTTGTGCAACGGCATATTCCACTTGTTCTCGTTTATGCTCTCCTAAAAATGCATCAAATCGCCAATGCATGGCCATGATACCAGAAACCAAAGCGTGGTGATGCTGCTCGAATAAAAACATGCCTTTTTCCGTATTTAATACGATCATGAATGTCACCTCTCTTCCTATTTCTCTTTCTTCTTACAACTTTCCTTCATTCACTATAAAAACAAAGCCCAACCCTCTATAACGAGAGCTGGGCTGATATCCATTGTTTAACCTTACTGGCCTAGTACCTTAAGAGATTCATTGATAAACGCTGGGATATCATCTGGCTGTCGGCTTGTCACTAATTGATTTCCACATACAACAACCTCTTGGTCTTTATAGTTCACACCAGCATACTCCATATCAACAGCAATAGAGGTGAACCCTGTAGCTGTTCTTCCTTCCAATGCCTTTGCAGTAATGAGAAGTTGTGGTCCGTGACAGATTGCAAAGACAGGTTTTCTTTCATCCATGAAGTGCTTCGCAAATTTCACGAAACGTTCATCAGCACGCAATTGGTCTGGGGAGAAACCACCCGGGATGAATAATGCATCAAAGTTTTCAGGTTTCACATCGTCAATACCTTTATCAACGGTTTCTTCAGCATCCCCTTGTTTCCCTACAACTTTCGTTCCTGCTTCTTTTTCAATCGTTACGACCTCATTGCCAGCGTCCCGAAATGCATTTGCTGGTTCTGTGTATTCTACATCTTCAAAAAGATTTGTCATTAAGCAAGCGATCTTACTCATTTCATCATCTCCTTAAAAATCTTAATACATTTTGGGTCATTCCCGATGAATGTATTTGTAAACTTTCAGGTGTGTTAATCCTTATCTTCCATACGGAATTGTTGAAAGATCGTATCATGGCCCTCTTCATAAACAGGACGCCCTGCCATATAATTAATCATTTTTACATTACGGTTCACTGAAAGCCCTAAGTTATTCGCTCCCGTACCATGAGCATGAGAGATATTGGTGGTGGTAAAAATCTCATTTGCACGTTCATCTTGAAAAGTGATTTGGCAGTCTTTTGATACTTTGAAATGCTTCTCGCTCTCCCAAATGACCTCATCCTTAAATCGGTCCATAAACCAATCAGGGATGTTAGGCTTGTATCCCGTAGCAAGTACAACTTTTTCAGTGTCATAGGTGAATGTTTCATCTTTTTGCCATTGATGACACGTTAAAGAATACCTGTGATCTTGTTTGCGCTCAATTCCTTTAACCTCCGTAATCGGTTGAATAGTCACCCTCTTCTCTTTTCCACCTACTGTTCTTTGATAGAGAAGATCATAAATCTCACTAAGAGTGGACGGGTCTACACCATTTTGTAATGTATGAAGTTTCGGCAACGTGTTCATACGTTGTTCATAAGACAATGATTGAAAATAATTCACATAGTCTGGTGAGAAAAACTCTTGCGGTAGCTTTGCTGTATCCAACTGAAAGATACCCGCAGACCTTGTGAACCAACTTATATAAAAGTCATGTTCTTGTTGTTCGTGTAATAAATCCGTGACAATTTCAGCTGCACTCTGACCAGAACCGATTACGGTAATGTGATTGGATTTAAGAAGATGATCTTTTTCATAAAGATAACGGCTTGTGTGAACCACATCTTCATTAGGAAGATCTTTTACATTGTCGAATACCAGCGGCTTACTGCCTGTTCCAAGTACAACATGTTTCGCATAATAAAAATGTTTTTCATCTTTTTCTTTATCCAAAACAACAACTTTATAGCACCGCTCCCCCTCATACTCAACATCAATTACATCAATCACTCTACAACCAAAGTGCAGTGCCTCAAGCTGATCTGCTACCCATTGAAGATAATCATTATATTCAGGTCTTGGCACTTCTAATTTTTGAAAAAAGAAAAAAGGATACATCCGACCCTGTTTATGTAAGTAATTTAGAAAGGAATATGGACTCGTCGGATCAGCAAACGTTACCAAATCCGCCATGAAGGGTACTTGTAGATCTGTACCTTCTATTAACATTCCAGGATGCCATTGCATACGTGGTGTTTCATCAAAAAATAACGCATCAAGAGTATCTGCACGATCTGTTAAAGCCGCTAAACTTAAATTAAAAGGACCAATCCCTACAGCAATAAAGTCATGTATCTTATTATTCATTCTCCGCACTTCCTTTTAAAAGGTTCTTTATTATGTTCCCTCAAAACCGGAAGAATAAAACAAACTCATGTTTTCAAATTGAAAATGCATTTTTAGTTTAAACTAATCCTCCATAAAGCCCCCTTATCTGGAAGACTTGGAATTGAGATAATGTGCGTATGGTTCCGTTGCTTTTGTGCAGATCGGCGGGCTGTGGAACGGGTTGCTTTCCCCGGAAGACCGATCGAGCTTCCTCGTCACTTCGTTCCTGCGGGATCTCGCTCGCCCTTTCTACCGGAGGAGTCAACCCGTTCCACAGCCCACCTTAGCCGAATGAAGATTAACGGAACCGCCTTAGTTCTGGGATGAGGTGTTCTGATTCCAGGTAGTATAATCCTATCTTGACAAAGCTCTGAACAACTTCTCTGAATATGATTTCCAACCAATATGAGGTGGGAAATTCAAATTATGGTCCGTTAGTTTCCATAATCGCGTGGAGGGAAGGAAACGGCAAACTGTCGTGGTAGAAAAGGCAAGACGAGACCCCGCAGGAACGAGGAGGCTCGGCTTGTCTTCCACAACAGGCTTGCCGTTTCACTGACCGCAACAAATTACTCAACAGCAACGGACGCCTCTCAGTGTCAAGTCTTCAACAATCCTGCCAGATTGTTGAACAAAAAAAGCATGATACTCAACAAAAAAGAGTGAAGCCACATGACTTCACTCTTCTCCAGAAAATGATCCTACTCACCAATTCCCATAAGACTACTCACTTCTTCGGTATTCATTAGAACATCATAGAGACTATACTTATCGAGCTCCTGCAAAAACAAAGTTAAAGCATCATTAAAAATATGAGTTAACGCATAGCCTGTGTTCAACCCACAGTCGTGCTCACTTTTCCCTAACCACTCCACAAGCGTAAAGTCATCCTCCATATTTCTCACAACGTGCCCTACGTTAATATCTACAGGTTCTATAGCTAGACGCATGCCTCCACCACGCCCACGAATTGTATCAATCAGTCCTAGCTTTGATAGTTCGTGTACAATTTTACTTAGATGATTTTGAGATATACCAAAAGAATCCGAAATCTCTTTTATTGAGGAAAGCTCTCCGTCTTCTTTAGAACCTACATAGACAAGTACGCGTAAGGAATAATCGGTATATTTTTTCAAACGCATATAACGTCCCCTTTTTTGCGTGCAAATTCCATTTTTACTATATCATAATAACAATAATACGTCACAACAACTTTACAAATATAGAAAATTTCTTAGCGTTCATACCACGAAAAGAAGTTGGTTATTTTATCAATATAAAAGATGCATAGTGAAGTAACCTTTTTTACAGTATTTCGGTATATCCCCCTTATTGTTGTAGGTCGTAGTAAAATTTCTAGTTAAAAGATTCTAGGTAAAAAAGCATGCACTGGGAAATGCCTTTCCTTAATAAGAAAAGCTCCAGCACTCATTTAGCAACGATGGGCGCTGGAGCTAGTCATTTATGATTTACATCTTTCTATTACTTATTAAAAAAGAGAGGAAATCCTCTCTTTTTTAACGGACTTGAAATGATTGAAATATACTTTTCTTCGGAAGAGAATATACATCTCTCCCCAATAAATGATTAATGATCACTTTATTACGATGAACAGCTAGTCCTAGGTTTGTGGAACCAACACCATGAGTATGAGAAATGCCACTGTGAACATAAATTTCATTTGGAGTCGACTCTGATGTTTCAAGGCGATAGTCAGCTTCAACTTTATAGCGCCCTTCCTCATCCCACTGTAAATAAGAACCTAGGTCATGAATGAACTCGGGTACATTTGGACGATAACCTGTTGCCATTATGACAACATCACTTTCATGAGTGAAGCGGTCATCAGATTGCCATTGGCGACACTCAAGTGTGTATCCACCATCCTCGTTTGGCTTGATATCATTTAACTCCGATAGTACTTGGAGTCCAACATCCGACTCTTCATGACCAACAGAATACTCATATAATAAATTATAGATGTCTGTTATGGTGTGATTGCTAATGCCTTTATAATATAAGCCTTGGGTAGCAAATATCTCATCTTTCTTCTCCTGAGGAAGACTATAGAAATAGTTTACATAATCAGGTGAAAAATGCTCAAGGTTTAGCTTCGATTCCTCCATGGAGGCAAAACCAGGAGAACGTGTAATCCAATCTAGTCTATAACCACAATCACGTTGTTCTTTTAATAACTCTCGGAAGGTCTCCGCTGCACTCTGACCAGAACCTACAACCGTAATGGATTTTGCTTCACGACAACGTTCCTGATGCTCTATGAATTGTGATGTGTGGAAGACATCATTTGAAGGTAAGTCTTGAGCGGAACCAGGCATCGTAGGTGATGTGCCTGTTCCTAAGATCAAATGACGTGAGTGGTATGTCTTTATTTCTTCCGTTTCTAGGTCCAGCACTTCGACCTCAAAGTAGGATTCATCTCCCTCAACATGACCTACATTCGTCACTCTCTTACCAAAACGACAGCTTTCTAATTGCCCCGCTACCCACTGACAATAGTCATTGTATTCACGACGAGGAATATCTAGACGCTGTAAGAAATAAAATTGATACATGCGATCATGCTCACTTATATAATTTAAAAAGCTATAATGACTTTTTGGATTTGCCATTGTAACCAAGTCAGCTAAAAATGGCACCTGCATTTTGGTTCCTTCAATTAACATCCCAGGGTGCCAATCGAATTTAGGTGTCTGCTCAAAAAATAGCGTATCTACTTCTTCTTGCTCATCTAATAGAGCAGCCAAGCTAAGATTAAATGGACCTACGCCAACCCCGATCAGATCATACATGTTCTTCTGTTGTTCCATTATTTCACTTCCCCTAATGTTTTCGCTGTGTCGATTTCTACAATAATCGTACCACAATGTTATGAAAACCTTAACATTAGCGGAGTGAAGGGATAAAGGGCGAGCGAGATCCCGCAGGAACGTAGTGACGAGGAAGCTCGATCGGTCTTCCGGGGAAAGCAACCCGTTCCACAGCCCGCTGAACTGCATAAACGTAACGGAACCATATTACTGAATAACGAAATAAGAAAAAGACTACTAGCTCAGGGGCCAGTAGTCTTTCTTTTTTAACTCAATTATTCTTCTAATGTTGATGTGTCACCTGTTGGAAGACCAAGCTCCCATGACTTAAGAAGACGACGCATAATTTTACCACTACGTGTTTTTGGAATCGTATCGGCAACTTCAATCTCACGTGGAGCTGCATGGGCACTTAAGCCTTTTTTCACGTATTGACGAATATCTTCAAGTAATTCATCAGATTTATTATATCCATCGTTTAACGTGATGAATGCCTTAATAATTTCTCCGCGCTCAGGATCAGGCTTTCCGATAACTCCTGCTTCAGCTACAGCCTCATGTTCAATTAATTTAGATTCAACTTCAAACGGTCCTACGCGCTCACCAGATGTATTGATTACATCATCCAAACGACCCTGGAACCAGAAGTAACCTTCTTCATCCTTATAAGCACTGTCTCCAGAAACGTACCAACCGTTTAGGAAATAGCTCTCATACTTTTCAGGACGCTTCCAGATTGCACGCATCATAGATGGCCAAGGCGCTTTAATAGCTAAGTTCCCCATTTGATTAGGAGGAAGTTCATTTCCTTCATTATCAATGATAGAAGCTGTGATTCCCGGGAATGGTTTACCCATTGAACCTGGCTTCATATCAAGCGCTGGGTAGTTACAAATGAGCTGTGCACCTGTTTCCGTCATCCACCATGTATCATGGATACGTAGTTTGAAGGCATCCATTCCCCATGCAATAACCTCAGGGTTTAGCGGCTCACCAACACTTAGGATATGGCGAAGGTTTGAAATATCAAATGGCTTCACAGCATCTCCTCCAGCACTCATTAACTTACGGAAAGCGGTTGGAGCAGAATACCAAACGGTAACCTTATAATCCTGAAGGGTTTTATACCAGTTTTCAGGACTGAAGCGTCCACCAACAATAACGTTTGTTACACCATTTAACCATGGACCGAAAATACCGTAACTTGTTCCAGTTACCCAGCCCGGATCTGCTGTACACCAATAGATATCATCTTTTTGAAGGTCAAGGACCCACTTAGCAGTTTGGTAATGCTGTAACATGGCATTATGAACATGATAAACCCCTTTTGGTTTACCTGTGGAACCAGACGTATAGTGGAGAAGCATACCATCTTCTAAATCCACCCACTCAATATCAAAACTCTTAGATGCCTGCTCCATTTCCTTATAAAAATCAATATGATCACTTGAATTTGTGTCCCCAACAAGAACAATTTTCTCAAGATTTGGAAGTTCACCTACTGGAACGCGATCTAATAATTCAGGTGTAGTGATGAGCATTTTTGCTTCACTATCTTCTAAACGATCACGAACAGCTTGTTCCATAAAGGCTTCAAAAAGTGGTCCTGCAATTGCGCCGACCTTTAGAATTCCAAGGAAGGACATGTAGAATTCCGGACTGCGTGGCATGAATAGAAAGACGCGGTCGCCTTTTTCAATATCATGCTTCTTTAGAACGTTCGCAAACTGGTTACTTTTTTGCTTTAACTCAGAGAAAGTAAGTTTTTCTTCACGATCAGGTGCCGTATAGATAAGGGCTGTTTGATCAGCTTTTTTTGGATTCTCAGCATGTCGGTCAATTGTTTCGTAAGCGATATTCACCTTACCAGAGTCATACCAGCTGAACTCCTTCTTCACTTCTTCCCAGTTAAAATTTTTGTACATTTCTTCGTAGTTTTCTAGGTTGTAGTTTCCTGCCATTGTTTCGATGCGTTGCATATTCATCAGATCACCTCGTCCATAAAGATTGTAAACGATTTCAGATAACGCAAAATTTTTTAGCATCCATACAAACCTATGCACAATGCTAAACACTTATTAAAATTTTTAAAAAATTTAGTGAATTACTATCTATTTTAGAGGATTTATTATGTTTTTTAAAGTGAAAAGATATTATTAAATAGGAAAAAGTTAGAATTCACACTATAAAATATGAATTGGCATTTTCTTCTCTATGATTAGTCTCCTAGTATCATCGATTATTTCATATAGTTTGTTCACAGAATAAAAAAAGAGCCCCGATAACCAGAGCTCTATTCTTATTATTTCTTATTCGTATTGTAATCCATATACACAACTTGGGTTACTAGAAAATCTTCCATTCCGTGCTTGCCATCAGCACCGCCAAGTCCTGATTTACGCATACCCTGGTGATAACCTTGTACCGCTTCAAAGTTTTCACGGTTTACGTATGTTTCACCAAATTTCAGTTCATTTACGACACGCATGGCCTCACTAAGATCTTGTGTATAGACACTAGATGAGAGTCCATAATCTGTGTCATTTCCCAGTTCAATTGCTTCATCAATCGTTGAGAAGGTCATTACAGGGATAACGGGACCGAAAATCTCCTCTTGAATAATCTCCATATCTTGCTTCACATTTGTTAGAATCGTTGGCTCATAGAAGAAACCACTAGTATTTTCTTTACGCTTTCCACCTGTAATGAGGTTTGCACCCTCCTTAAGTGCATTTTGCACCATCTCATCAACCTCTTGCAGACGGTCTTCACTGATAAGCGGTCCTACATCAGCCTGTTGGTTTTTCAGTGGGGCATCAATTGATTGATTCTGGAACTCCTCTTTCAATCGATTTACAAACTGATCCTTTAGTGATTCATGCACATAGACACGCTCTGCATTCGTACATGCTTGTCCATTATTGGCTAAGCGTGAAATTTTTATATTCTCCACGGCTGTTTCAATATCTGCATTAGCCGTTACGATTGCTGGTGCCTTTCCTCCAAGCTCCAGGTTTACCTTTGTAATATTTTGGGCTGCTGCTTCCATTACTTTGGTTCCAGCTCCTACACTTCCCGTCATAGAGATCATATGCACGTTTTCGTGAGAGGCTAGTGCATGACCAATTGTGCCACCTGTACCTGTAATATAGTTGTACAGTCCTGAAGGAAGTTCCATCGAATCTATAATTTTAGTGAATTCTGCAGCTGTATTTGGAGTTTGTTGACTTGGTTTAAGAACAATGGAACAACCTGTAACAAGTGCTGTTGCTACTTTTCTAGCTAAAATAAATACAGGAAAGTTCCACGGTACAATGCCAGCAACGACTCCGATTGGCTTTTTATAGATTAAGATGTTTTCATTTGGTCGGTCGCTTGGCACAATTTCTCCTTCAATACGGCGGGCCCATTCCGACATATAACGGAAGTAGTCAATTGCTAAATCCACTTCACCGCTAGCTAACTCATAATCTTTGCCTTGTTCTTGTTGTAAAAGCTCTATAAAGGTATCTCGTTTCTCCTCAATTTTGTCACCCATATAGCGAACAGCCATCCCTCTTTTGATCGCAGGGGTCTGTTCCCATTCTTTTTGGGCTTTTAACGCAGCTTGTACGGCCTTTTCCACATCTTCCTCAGTTCCTTTAGGTGTATTCGATATAACTTCTTCTGTAGCAGGATTGATAACATCTATAGTTTCGTTTCCAGTAGATTCAACATATTGTCCATCAATATAAAGTTTATGTGTTTGCATTCCATTTCCCTCCTTCATGATGGTAAGGGTCCTTTCCTCGTGTTTAAGTTCACTAAACATTTGAACGTGCTAAGCGAGCACCGAGGTCTGTTGACAGGTATAGGAAGGGGGGATATAATAAAAACGCAAACAAATGGATACAATTTTAATCATAAATTCCGTTTAAATCGGGAGAGGTTCTAGCTCAACCCTCTATAAAAAACTAAGGGACGACACGTATGCCATCTCCTTAGGAATGGCTTTTTTTAATGCAATAATATAAACCAACAGAGGTGAAAACACCATGGCAGGAAGAAAAGATGAAGAACTAACCGATGTAACACTTCTTGGAAATCAGGGAACACCTTATAGCTTTGAATACAATCCTGAAATCCTTGAAAGTTTCGATAACCAGCACCCATACCGTGATTACTTTGTGAAATTTAACTGCCCTGAATTTACGACACTTTGTCCGAAAACAGGTCAACCTGATTTTGCAACGATCTATATCAGTTATATTCCAGATGAAAAAATGGTGGAAAGTAAATCCCTTAAGCTATACCTTTTCAGTTTCCGTAACCATGGAGATTTCCATGAGGATAGCGTAAACATCATAATGAACGACCTTATTGAATTGATGGATCCTCGCTATATAGAGGTATGGGGGAAATTCACACCACGAGGCGGTATTTCCATTGACCCGTATTGCAACTATGGTAAGCCAGACACGAAGTATGAAAAAATGGCTGAGCACCGTATGATGAACCACGATATGTATCCAGAAACGATTGATAATCGTTAAGAGGGTTTGCTAGAACAACCTCCTCCCCCGCAAAGGAGAGAGATCAATTTGTTAATGTATTTAAACGCATTGTTTGTTGGGTTGCTCATTTTATCCAATATTCTAGGCGTGAAGCTTTTTAGCGTAGGTGACTTTGTCCTACCTGCAGCAGTAATCGTATATGTTGTAACGTATTTAGTGACAGACGTTATTGGAGAAGTTTATGGAAAAGAAACAGCAAAGAAAACTGTAAAAGCTGGATTTTTAACACAGATTGTAGCTATGATTTTTATTATGATCGCCATTGCCCTTCCAGCCGCTCCGGATGCTACTTTTGATAAACAGGCTGAATTTGAAACAATCCTTGGTGGTAGTTTTCAAGTGATGCTAGCCAGTCTTATCTCTTATCTTGTCAGTCAAAATACGGATGTTTGGATATTTCATAAATTGAAAGCTAAGCATGGTAACAATAAATTATGGTTGCGTAACAACTTATCCACGATGACCAGTCAGTTGTTAGATACTACTGTATTTATCACGATTGCTTTCTTTGGTCTCCCATGGAGCTTGATCCTTGGAATGATTGGAACGCAGTACGCATTTAAGTTCCTTGTAGCTGTAGTAGATACACCAATTGCTTACCTGCTTGTAAAAATAGCCAAGAAAGAAAAGCATTCAACTTCAACAGGTGCAGAAGTTATTTCTTAATAAAGACAAAGAAGGGATCTACAATCAATGTAGGTCCCTTTTTTCACACTAATAATCCTCCGTTTTTCCGGTACTTCTTGATCCCTTCAGCTGCTCTATATGCTAAAGCTCCCACAGTGTCAGTCGGATTCACTCCACCGTTGTGTGGAAAAGCGCTGGCTCCCACAACAAATAGATTATCTGCATCCCAGTGCTGTAAATAACTATTCACTGCAGAAGTATTAGGATCCTCTCCCATAATAGCTCCACCTGTATTATGTGTTGTCTGGTATGGCACAATGCTATAATCCGTAAGCTCTGGATGAGGAACGGTTTTGGATGCTCCCATCTTCTCTGATATTTCAGCTGTCTTTTTTGTTAAATATTTATGAAGCTTTTTATCTTGATCCGTAAAATTGTACGTCATCCTTAGAAGAGGCAAGCCGTATGCATCCTTATAAGTGGGATCAAGGTCAAGATAGTTGTCTCGATGAGGAAGTGATGCACCTTGTGAGCCTAAAGATAAGGTTCGTGTGTAATACTTTATCGAATTCCTTTTAAATTCTTTCCCCCATCTTGGTGTATCTGGTGGAGTTGGATTGTTCGCGATCGGTCGTTTCCCTGTTTGAGTAATTGAAATGACACCACCGTGGATAAAATCAAGGTCTGAGTGATCAAAGTTATCACCGTAAAAATCGTTTATCGATGTACCTAATGCTCCTGCCCCCATAAAGGAATTGAACTGCTCTTCATCGTAAAACCCCGTAGCACCTGGTAGAATTTGATAACAATAGCTTCGTCCAACGACACCTCGTCCTGTATTCGGATTATATTGCTCTCCGATATTAGACATTAGCAAGAACTTCACATTGTTCATCACGTAAGATGTTAGGGCCACAACTTCAGCAGGCTGTATAAATTCTTCACCACTATAAACATCTATATATTTTACACCCGTAGCCTTCTCTCCATCATAAAGAACCTCGGTTACATTAGAATGATAGCGTATCTCGTAGTTACCGGTTTTCTTTGCAGCTGGAATAACCGATACAACAGGATCAGATTTGGCCCCATACTCACACCCAAATCGCTCACAAAAAGCGCAATACTGACAAGCATTAATTTGTTGATCATATTGGTTTCGATAAGTTTCTGATAGATTCGCAGACGGGATTCGATACGGTTTGTAACCTAATTCTTTCGTCGCCTTTGTAAACTTTTCTAAAATCGGTGTACTTTTCATTGGAGGAGTCGGATAAGGATTACTGCGTTTTCCCGCCATAGGGTTTTCCTCGCCAGAAATACCACAAGCCTTTTCAAACTGATCATAGTAAGGCTCCATCTCATCGTAGGTAATGCCCCAATCCTGCACGAGATAACCTTTTTTTATTTTTCCTTTTCCATATTTCTCTTCGGTCCTAGATTTAATTTCAAAATCATATGGAAAGAAGCGGTACGTTTGTCCGTTCCAGTGGACACCTGCTCCCCCTAGATTCTCTCCTAAAAGAAAAGAACCTAATTGTCTCATAGGCAGAGCCAGTTGACCACGGTTGTTTCGAAATGTAATGGTTTCCTTGGATACATCTTGCATGAGTTCATACCTCAATGCATATCGAAGTTCATCATGCCCATGTAAATAATCTGCTGTTGTACGTTCCTTTCCACGTTCAAGACCAACCACTTTCATTCCATTCCTAGCTAATTCAGCTGCTAAAATTCCACCTGTCCAACCAACGCCCACTGTTACAACGTCAACTTTTGGTAATGTTTTCGGCAATACAGCATCCTCCTATCTTACTTATTCAACATATTGTGTAAACTTTGTGGTTCCATTTCTATGAATTGATCGCTCTGAATCTGACGGATATAAGCCATTTGAGCTCCCGGGAAATCTTTCATTTTCCAGCCCTCCATGTTTCGGTTTCCACCATACATGGGATCTGCATATACCCCTTCAATAGTGGCTGCACGCATGAGCTCAAAAAACTCTGCTGAACTTGTACCTGACATGTTCACTTTATTCTGAGCAAATGCTGACAGAATGTTGTCTTGTTGTTCCGCTTCTAACTCTTGAAAACTCTTTTGATATTCCTTTTGACTTATGACTTTTATTTTTTGAATACCTTGCCTAAAGATCTCGCCACGATTTAAGCGAGATTGATACCCTTGTGTCGGTTGACCTTTATAAAATGGACCCTGCATGTATTCTTTTGTGTTATTTCCCCACGGACCAGCTAATTGATGATCAATATAGAAAGGAACCCCTAATCGAATCGCACCAGGGCCGTTTTCATCATCAGGAAAAATTCGCTCACAGCATGCAGCAAGAACACGAAAGTCATCACGATTTGTGAAAAACATAAACGCATCGTTAAAATGATCACTCGATAAATTCGGATCAGAAGGTTTTGTTTTCGGATCCTCTTCCATGACTTGTTTCGTTATTAAACTAGCAATTAATCCTCCACCTACTAATCCACCTGCAGCATAGCCACTTTTACGCAAAAACTCTCTACGACTATATTTCTCTTCACCTGCCATATATAGCCCTCCTCGGCAGTATAGATAGCATCCATTATTTCTTTTTTCATAGATTTTATACATGCTAAGAATTTTTAAAATTTAAGATTAGGATTTTCTTTCTTGTGCATTTTCATTATAATGAGTAAAAATGGTTAAATTTTCTAAAATGTTGAATATAGAGAGCAGAAAATTTCAGGGGGATTAATTCGATGCAAAAAATGATAGGGTACGATACAAAGCCATTAAAAATTAGCTTTATTGTGATCAGTTTTATTAGTAGTTTTTTTATGCCATTCGTATTTGTAATTTTACTCCATGACGTTTTTCACTTTTCTAAGAGTCATTGGTTCTTCCGAGCACCTTTTTCTGCTTATATATTAGGGTTTAGTGGATTGTTTTTATTAAGTATGTTTCTGACACTTGATGAAATGATTCGTTCTAAACGCGAGGATATCGGAAAACAAACAGGACCGTGGCTTATCTTATTATCCTTTATAATCTCAGTTGTTTGTTATGTTTACGCTGCTAACAATTATTATTTCTTTGATGATAAAGGACTTCACTATAATAAAACATTCGAACTCAGTCAGAGAGATCTCAATTGGGATGACTTTTCAAAAGTTGAACAGATTGTTACTAGGGAAAATAACATGGAGGTTTATAAAGAACATATCTTTATAACCAAAAGTGGAGAAGAGTTTGTGATCCCTTATGAACCGGAGTTCCGGGATTATCGCAGTAAAATACTCTACTTAGTCGAACGTACGAATACACCTATTGTAGAGCGTTTTGTTGAGAGTAAATAATATAAAAACTGGACAGGTACGGACCTGCAATTAAGATCCTTATCTGTCCAGTTTTCTTTTTGAAACGTGTTTCGTTACTGAATTTTTAAACCTTAAATTTCTTCAACTGATCATCGAGATTCGTAATCAATTCACGTAAGCTTTGCACTTTATCTTGAACAGTCTCAAATGAACGTTGCTGTTGTTCAGTGGATGCATGAATTTCTTCTGTGCTTGCAGCGGTTTCTTCAGTCACAGCACTAATATTTTGTTGGGCAGCTGATATTTGTGCAGCTATAGAGTTAGACTTTTCAACACCTTCAGCAAGGGTCTCTAACTCTTCATGAATAACAGATACCTGTTTATCAATATGAGAAAATGCACCTTCTGTATGCTCCATCGATTGCTGTTGATCTTGAGACAATTTCATAGAACGTTCAGTTACCTCTTGGATGTTGATTACTCCATTTTGGATATGCTGAACCATTTCAAAAATTTGTTTTGTAGCCTTCGTCGATTCATCTGCTAGTTTACGAACTTCCTCTGCTACTACCGCGAAACCTTTACCATGTTCACCTGCTCGAGCTGCTTCGATAGCTGCGTTAAGGGCTAGTAAATTCGTCTGTTCTGCGATTTCATTTACGAGTTGAACAGTATTTTCTATCTCATCAGTGTACTGAACAAATGATTGAACAGAATCCTCTACTTGTTTCATAGATTGAACACTTTCATCTACGATTTGGCGTTGGTTAGATAAGGATTCTTGACCTTGATTAACAGACTGTAACGCATCACGACTTTGTGTTCTAGATTGCTTTGTCGCCTCCACATTAGCTTCGAAATCGCTTGCCATGTTATCGATTAATGAACTAGATTCTTGAATATCAGAGGAGATGGATTGACTCCCTTGAGCCAGTTCTTCTGTAGATGAAGCGACTTGTTTGGACCCTTCCGTTAACATATTCACTTCTCTAGTTAGGTCTTCACTGAATTCATTGACTTCACGGTTCATCGTTTCAATCGACTTAATCGTATCTGTTAAACTCGTCATCATATATTGAAAGGCTGACTCTAATTGACCAATCTCATCTTTTCGAGTTTTGGTCTCTTGTATTTCAACAGTAAGATCTCCCTCAGCAACTCGATTAGCTTTTTCGGCTAACTTCTGAATAGGTGTTGCTGTTTTTCTAGTTAAGATACCTGATGCAATAACGGATAAAACAATGAGTACAGCACTTGCTATGACTGTAAACCATATGAGTTGCTCAATATCCGCTTTTCGTTGTGCTATCTCTTTTTCATACCATTGATTTGCAGAACGGTTTAACATGAACACATCATTTAAAATCCCACCTGTTCGAGCAGCCTGACGTTTAACTTCATTAACATCATTTGACTGTAAAGCTTCTTGAGCTGTGGATGATAGCTTTTCATACTTAGTACTTATGCGTTCAAACCAGTGCATTTGATCATCCGTTTTCAATTGACCTTTTAAATCATTGAGGTCAGTTTGGATTTTTTGTACAGCTGATAGTGCTGCTATCTTGTTCCCTTCAGAAGCATTTGAAGAATAATGATTTAATGATTGTTCAGCTGATATAATGTCTCCATTTAACGTTTCTGCTGTTAGCAAAAGCTCTACTTCATTGCTTGAGGATCTCTGTAAATCCACCATTTGCGAAATGATAAAGCCAATGAGAAGTAGACTAATAACTAATGGAATGGATGAAAATAAAATAATTCGCTTTCCAATCGACATGTTCTACTCCCCCTTTCCCTTTGCTTTATCTAAAATAGCTTGTTCATCGCTTGTTAATTGAATAATACGTATTGGAGCGAGTCCTACTCCACCTTGTTCTAAACCAAGCTCAATATGCTCTCCAGTAAATTCTTGATTACTCTTTAACCGTTTCGCCATATCATATAAAGCAATATCCACTCGTTTAAGCATGGATGTTACGATTGCATCTTCAGCTAAATAATACTGATCACTATCCACACCAAAAGCATATTTGCCTTGTGCTTGAGTTTCTTTTAATGCACCAATCCCCGAAAAACCTGCTGCAGGGAAAACAAAATCTGCGCCTTCCTCAATTTGTTTCCGAGCTACTTCAGCACCTTTTTCATCATCTTCAAATGTGTTTGTGTAATTCACTAATACTTCTGCATCCGGATTGGCTTGCTTCACACCTTCTCGAAAACCCTTTTCAAAGTTTTGTACTACAGGAATATCTTCTCCACCGATAAACCCGACGGTATTACTCTCCGTTCGCATTCCAGCAATTAAACCTATAAGCTTACTACCTTCATCTTCTTTGAATGTAATGGATGTTATATTGTCATAATCTGAAACGGAATCGATTAATACAAACTCTTGCTCTGGATACTTTTCAGCTAAAGCTTCCATAGCAGCTTGTGAACGGAAACTTAACCCAATAATGAGATCATGGCCTTCCTGAATCAATTCTGCCATATGCTTTTCATGTTCACCTTCAAGCGGCTCACGATAATCAAATAGAATACCTTCTTCATCGCGTGCACGTTCTAGCCCCTTAAATGCTGAATCACTAAAGGACTCATCCCCTAATCCACTTTGTGTCACAACCAGACCGATACTCTTTTGCTCTGAAGATGCTTTCGCTTCTTCTTTCGTGCCACATGCACTCAAAATGAAAGCAAAGCATGCCAAAACAACTAAAAGACTTTTCTTCAAGTGAAACTCTCCTTAATATGTAATGTAATTGTCTTAAGATGTCAGACATCATATGTATCGGATGGTTACGTTTAATGTTGTATAAGAGATATAGAAAAAATAAAAACTCTTGCCTCAGCAAGAGTTTTTAAACGGCCCCGGCAGGATTCGAACCTGCGACGCATGGTTTAGGAAACCAACGCTCTATCCCCTGAGCTACGGGGCCATAATGTAATTGTAATGTGCACTTTATTATAAATAATCTTTTTCAATTTGCAAAGCTTGCTGCACTGACGTCGATGATACCTGAATCTTCGCATAATTTTGTATTTTTTTATCTATGGAATGAATTTCAGTCATTTCACATGTTACTTCCAATCCAATGGTATGATAAAATATAATTTGTCTGTCAGAACGTATCGAATTTTGACTGTTGGTGAAGGAGGAGGAACATGGGACGCACACCCTTTATAGCAGTGGAAGGCCCCATCGGTGTTGGGAAAACATCTCTTGCCAAGAAGATTGCCTCCCAATTTGAATACACGCTATTAAAAGAAATTGTTGAGGAGAATCCGTTTTTAGGGAAGTTTTACGACGATATTGAAGAGTGGAGCTTTCAAACGGAAATGTTTTTCTTGTGTAATCGTTATAAGCAACTAGAAGACATCGAAAAGAAATATCTCGCTTGTAATAAACCGGTTGTATCGGATTACCATATTTCCAAAAACTTAATTTTTGCTGAAAGAACGTTGAAAGAAGAACAATATAATAAATATGTACAAATTTACGATATTCTAACACAAGACATGCCAAGGCCGAATATGATTGTCTATCTTCATGCAAGCCTGGACACATTGTTAGATCGTATCCGTATGCGAGGTCGCAAAGTCGAGCAAAATATACAGGCCAGTTACCTGGAACAGCTCTCTGCGGATTATGACCTGTTTATGGAGAAGTTTGAGAAAGAGAATCCAGATATTCCTGTCATTCGGTTTAATGGTGATGATTTAGACTTTATCAAGCATCAGGATGATTTGGATTACATGATTCAAACGATCGAAAATCATTTTGAAAAAGGGGAAGTTATACAATGAATCGAAGAAACGAATATGGCATCCCGCATGATTCGGTCATTACAATTGCCGGAACCGTTGGCGTAGGTAAGTCAACGATGACAAATGCCTTAGCGAAAGCTCTTAACTTTAGAACTTCATTAGAGAAAGTGGATACGAATCCTTATTTAGATAAGTTTTATCATGACTTTGAACGTTGGAGCTTTCACTTGCAAGTGTACTTCTTAGCAGAACGATTCAAAGAACAAAAGAAAATCTTTGAATATGGCGGTGGCTTTATTCAAGATCGTTCTATCTACGAAGATACAGGGATCTTTGCCAAAATGCATTACGAGAAAGGCACAATGAATGAGGTGGATTATAACACGTACACAAACCTCTTTGATGCCATGGTTATGACACCTTACTTCCCTCATCCTGATCTATTAATTTATCTAGAAGGATCGTTTGATGATGTGGTCGGTCGAATCCAAGAACGTGGACGCCCAATGGAGCAACAAACACCTGTTGAATACTGGGAAGAAATGTTCAATCGCTATGAAAACTGGATCGACAACTTCAATTCATGTCCAGTTCTTCGTCTAAATATTGCTGATTATGATGTTGTAAATGACCCAACTTCAATAGAACCAATCCTTGAGAAAATTGGTCACTTCATTCAACAATCAAGAAAATGGAGATCACGTCAATTAACATAAAAGCTTAGGGCTATGCCCTAAGCTTTTTTAATCACCTCTAATGCCTTCTCCCATTTCATAATGTGGTCGTTCATCTGTGTCCTGTCCATACGCAGTTGGACGGTGTCTATCGTAATTTGTATTGATACGTTTTCGTCGTTTGATCTCTGAAAGAATACCAATGATGATCAATGGACTTAGTAACAATAATAGTGTAAACCACACGTTAAGATCACCTCCACCCATCTATATGTAGACCCCTATTGTTTCAAATATATGGTAACACTAAAAAACATTAAAAAAAACATCCCACTAAAAATGGGATGTTTCTTATATGCGTTATTAAAAAAATCAATCCAAAGAGGATGATTTCCAATCTCCAATTTTTACGCGCATAAAAAATGGCGGAGGAGGAGGGATTCGAACCCCCGCGGGGCGTTAACCCCCTGGCGGTTTTCAAGACCGCTCCCTTCAGCCGAACTTGGGTACTCCTCCGTGCGACAAATACTAATATATCATGGTCTCCTATGAGAGTCAATGTATTTTCTACATTTTTTTATCTTTTTTTATGTTTGGGGCTTTCTTCCTCTACAAAAATCGACAAGCATTCGATATGATATGGAAGAACCTACATAAGAAAAAGGAGAGATCCCATGAAGAAATGGTTATACCCTTTTGCAGCATGTATGTTGATTTTCATTCTAGCTAGCTGTCAGGAAAAACCTGAACAAGAAGCTGCAGCCACTGAAGAATCAGATCAACCTGTCCAAGAAGAAGACAAGGATGCTGCCCAAAATGATTCTAACGAAAATCAGGACAAGAATCAATCCCAAAATGAAAATGAACAAGAGAAAGAAAACAAAAATGAAGCAGATGAGCAAAAAACATCTTCTGAATCAGAAGAGAAGAATGCACCTAAAGAGTTAACAGCTCAACTATTGAAACAAGAGCTATCTCTTGGTATGCCAATGAAAGAAGTTACATCCCTGTTAGGTGAACCAAATCAAAAAGTCACTAGTGATAAAGACGGAAAAAACTTGTGGCGTTATGACAAGAAAACCGTTGATGGTTATAGCTACAATGCTCCTAGTAATCGTGACAGTCTGGATTATGAATCTTTTATCAATAAAGATGTTCAATTAATTGTTTTTGTTGGCGTTGAAAATAACAAAGTAAATAGCTACAGTATTTATTACTACGATGAACAAGGTGTTCCAAAAAACTATCGTAAAAATGATCAATTTGAAAAGACAGATACCATGCAATAAACATAAACAAATAGCCGATACCTTCTCATGAAGGTATCGGCTATTTAGATTTTACCCTTCACAAATCATAATGACATTTCCATTAGGATCTTTCACATTAAAGAATGAAACATCGTCAAATCGTATAATATCAGAGTCAATTTGATATCCAAGCTCTGTTACATAATTAAATGCATCATCTATATTTGTGGATTGTATGTTAAACAATGGATAAGGTGATGGGGTAAATTCCTTAGTCAATTCAGATGGCCCTGCATCTAGTGTCAGACACGTGTGATGATTTACATGTATATTGTGAACAGGGTCTGCTACTGTATCGAGTTTATAAGATAGTCCCAATAGATCACCATACCATTTCACAGCTTGTTTCAAGTCTCTCACATGAACAAATACTGTATTGATTTGATTATGAATTGGACTTTTCACATCAATCACCTCATTTCAATAATTTGGTGTTTTATTTCTTTCGTGATGAATAAGATGAATTCCTTCTTTATGAAAAAGCCACAGGAGCTATTCAGGACTCCTGTGGCTTTTCACATCTACTATATAAAGTTTTATATTTAAGCGTCAGTTTTGTTTGTTCTGCGTCACTCCCGACACTTAATTACTTAATAACTTCCTTACCACCCATATACGGACGTAGGACTTCAGGAATTACAACAGTGCCGTCTTCTTTCTGGTAATTTTCAAGAATTGCAGCTACTGTACGGCCGATTGCTAGGCCAGATCCATTAAGTGTGTGTACAAATTCTGGCTTTCCTTTTTGTTCGCGGCGGAAACGGATGCCTGCGCGGCGTGCCTGGAAATCTTCAAAGTTAGAGCAAGAAGAGATTTCACGGTACGTATCTTGGCTTGGGATCCAAACTTCAATGTCGTATTTTTTCGCAGCAGTGAAGCCAAGGTCTCCTGTACACATGCTCATCACACGGTATGGCAATTTAAGCAATTGCAATACTTTTTCTGCGTGGCCTGTTAACTGCTCAAGTACATCGTAAGATTCTTCAGGCTTTACAAAGTGTACAAGTTCAACTTTGTTAAATTGATGCTGACGAATTAACCCACGCGTGTCACGACCTGCAGACCCAGCTTCAGAACGGAAGCAACCACTAAAGGCTACATATTTCTTCGGCAGATCTTCGTCTGTTAAGATCTCTTCACGGTGATAGTTTGTAACAGGGACTTCAGCTGTAGGAGCAAGATAGTAATCCCATTCTTCAATCTTGAAAGCATCCTCTGCGAATTTAGGGAGCTGACCTGTTCCTGTCATGCTTGTGCTGTTAATCATGTATGGAGGGAGCATTTCTTCATAGCCGTGCTCATCAGCATGAATATCCATCATGAAACTCATTAAAGCACGCTCTAAGCGAGCACCTAAGTTTTTATAAAAGACGAAACGGCTTCCAGTAACTTTAGATGCACGTTCGAAGTCCAAAATACCTAACTGGTCAGCAATATCCCAATGGGGTTTTGCTTCAAACCCAAATTGAGGCACGTCTCCCCACTCACGATCAAGGACGTTGTCATCTTCATCTTCACCAACAGGAACACTCTCATGAGGAATGTTTGGAATAGAAAGCATCAATGTTTCGAGCTGTTCTTCTACCTCTTTTAATTCGGTATCAAGAGCTTTAACGCGCTCACCAACCTCACGCATTTCTGTAATGAGATGGTCAGCATCTTTTTTCTCTTTTTTCATAGCAGAGATTTGTTTAGATACTTCGTTACGTTTTGCCTTTAGTTCTTCTGTTTTACGAATAAGCTCACGACGACGCTCATCCAATTCACCGAACTTATCAAGATCAGATAAGTCTTCTCCTCGTTTTTGTAATTTCGCTTTCACTTCATCAAAATTAGCTCGTAAATACTTCATGTCTAACATAGTATATCCTCCTTTTTTTATAAAACAAAGAACAAAAGCGCAAGCGCCCGTTTAGCAACGAAGGGACTGGACTGAGCCCGTAGTGAGATTAACTAAACTTGCTGATTGGCAAGCCAATAGGCGCAGACAGAAGCTTAGTCGCTGTGGTACTTTAACCTAGAAATTTTAACTACGTCGAAACACTCCTTCGCTAAAATTTCATGTCATCAAATGTGCAAAAGGAAACACAAATTGTGAAGCAATTTGATGTTGACTTATCGAACGGAGGCAAGGGAAGTCCATTCGTTGCTGGGCGCTGGAGCTGGATGTGGCCACGCTTTAATAAATGAGTTATACACAAGCCACAAATTTTATAATTTCCTAAGCAAATAAAAAACTCCCGTCCCTAATTAAATAGGGACGAGAGTTGTATATTCCCGCGATGCCACCCTGGTTGAAGGTACAAAAAGCCCTTCCGGCTCACTTCAAGAGTAACGATGCGCTAGCACCGGATCGACCTACTATCGGTTTCAATCGATCAGCTCAAGGATGGATTCACAAGGCTCCTTCACCGATTCTCACCAACCATCGGCTCTCTTGAGAAAAAGACCATTGTTACTAGTTCCTATCATCACGTTTGCTTTTTAAGTTTGTTGTTTATTAAGATTAGCGAATTTTGGATTAACATGCAAGGGATTTTTTCGATTCTTCCACCATTTTAACAAAATGGGCTGTTAATCGATGATCATCCGTTAACTCTGGGTGGAAGGCACATGCCAAGTAGTGACCTTCTTGAGCTGCTACAATCTTATCCTGATATTGAGAAAGCACCGACGCACCCTCACCTACTTCAGCGATATAAGGAGCGCGTATAAATACCGCTTCAAAATCATCCGCTACACCTTGTATTTCAAGTTCAGCTTCAAAGCTTTCACGTTGACGACCGAATGCATTTCGTTCAACCTTCATATTCATTAAGCCTAAGTGAGAGGTGTCACGACCTTGTACATCTGCAGCTAATAAAATCAGTCCTGCACATGTTCCAAAGATCGGCTTCCCACTCTTTCCGAAAGCTTGAAGAGGCTCTAAAAAGTGATATTTATCGATCAGACGGCACATGGTTGTACTTTCGCCACCTGGAATAATTAAACCATCAATTTCATCAAGTTGTTCTATACGTTTCACAACGATGCCTTCAGCACCACTCTCTTCAACAGAGCGAATGTGCTCACGGACAGCACCTTGTAAACCTAATACACCAATTTTTGTCATGATGCATACTCCTTTAGTGAATTACTGGCTGCGATCTTGCATACGGTCAGATTCTGTAAGAGTAGACATTTCCATACCCTTCATCGCTGTACCAAGATCTTTTGAAAGTTCACCAATTAGTTTGTAATCATCGTAATGTGTAGTTGCTTCTACAATCGCACGAGCAAACTTCTGTGGGTTATTGGATTTGAAGATTCCAGATCCAACGAAGACCCCATCAGCACCAAGCTGCATCATAAGTGCTGCATCTGCTGGTGTTGCAATACCACCTGCTGCAAAGTTTACTACCGGAAGACGACCTTCTTCCTTGATCTGAAGAAGAAGCTCATAAGGTGCACCATGGTCTTTCGCATACGTCATTAACTCATCATCTGACAAGCTTACAACCTGACGAATTTGAGATTGCACTTCACGCATATGGCGTACTGCTTCTACGATGTTACCTGTTCCTGGTTCACCTTTTGTACGAAGCATAGAAGCACCTTCACCAATACGACGAGTTGCTTCACCAAGGTTACGACAGCCGCAAACAAATGGAACTGTATAGTCGTTCTTTTTAATGTGATAAATCTCATCAGCTGGTGTTAGTACTTCACTTTCATCAATGTAGTCTACACCAAGAGATTCTAATACACGAGCTTCCACAACATGACCAATACGTGCTTTAGCCATTACTGGAATGGATACAGCGTTCATAACTTCCTCAACAATTGTTGGGTCAGCCATACGAGCAACGCCGCCTGCTGCACGAATATCTGCTGGAACACGCTCTAATGCCATTACGGCAACGGCACCTGCTTCCTCAGCAATTTTAGCCTGTTCTGCGTTAACAACGTCCATGATGACGCCGCCTTTTTGCATTTCTGCCATACCACGTTTTACACGATCTGTACCTGTTCTTGACATGCTGAATTCCTCCCAATCCTTCTTCTTATCTCTTTATTTAGACAATCGTTCTAACTTTTAGGACGTTTGTACTCTATCCTTTATTTTAACGCATTATTCTTAAAATGCCTATATTATGAATCAGGTTAGAACCAACCTTTTACTGTATCAGCAACGCTTGTGAAAATATCACTGAAAAAGTCCCCAATAGTACGTAACGTTAAGACAAACCAGTTAGCTTTTTCTACACCAGATTGTGTAACCACTGCAACTGTTTCTCGTTTACTTTCATTGTCGGTAATATAACCAAAATCATCTCCACTATTCTTAAGGTTCATCGTACCAAGTTGCTCACCTTTTTTGATTGGAGCTGTTAGTTCACCCTCATCGTTAAACTTCGATTCATCTAACTTATATTCAACACTATATTGTTCTTCTGTACCTTTTTGAATGGTCACAGATATCGGATCTTTAGAAGCAATTTCTACAGAATCCTCTTTACCTTTTGTTACAGCAAAAGTTGATTCCCCATCAATTTGATAATCTGCTGGGTATAATTCTTTTTTCGTAAATTGGTTAAATCCATAGTCCATCAATTTGCGTGTTTCAGCAAATCGAGCTTCTTTACTATCTGTTTTCATGACTACGGAGATCAGACGCTGTCCGTTACGTTCTGCTGTTCCTGTGAAACAGAAACCAGCCATGTTTGTCCAACCCGTTTTCAATCCATCCAGGCCTTGATACCCAAACTGAGCAAGTTGGCCAGGCATTCCTGGGAGCATCCAGTTCCAGTTTTCAATCTTCTTATCTTCAAATTGAATGGTTGGCATACTAGAGTATGTTAAGGCTTCTGGATAATCGTTAATTAAATTATAAGCAAGAAGGGCTGCGGAACGTGCTGATAATAGGTTATCTGCATCAGGTTGTGTCCCTTCAGGGTAATTACCACCTAAGTCTGAGTTTGAAAGTCCTGTTGAGTTCACAAATTTATAATCTGGTAATCCCATCTCCTCAGCTTTTTGGCGCATCATTTTAACAAAATCACCTTCTGAACCAGCAATGAGTTCAGCTAAGGCAATGGTTGTTGCATTATCAGAGTTAACGGCCATAGCTTTATATAGTTCTTTAACCGTGTAATCTTTATCTTGACGTAAGCCAACTCCAGAAAAAGCTGGATCAGCTGATATGCTATAAGGGTAATCACTTATACGAGTAGTTGTGTCCCAGCTAATCTTTCCTTGATCTATTGCTTCAAGGACTAAGTATTCTGTCATCATTTTCGTCATACTTGCAGGAGGCAATGCCATATCTGCACTTTTTTCAAATAAAATCTTTCCTGTATCACCATCTACTAGAATAGCAGATTTGGCCTTCACATCGACAGCTGCCGAAGCCGATATTGGGCTTACGAGCATGGATGTGAATGTCATCATGATCATAGTAAGTAATAAAAAGGTAACTCTTAATCTATGTTTCAACCATCTCAACCTCCATTTATTTATGTACATGAGGCTATTTTATCACATGTTCAGATAATAAAGAAACACGACTTTTGCCTCTATGACGCATAGTTTATGGGTATAAAAAAGGACTACTAGCCTGGGGCTAGCAGTCCGCTTTCTTCTCGTATTTACACACTATAGTTTGGTGCTTCTTTAGTAATTTGCACATCATGAGGATGGCTCTCACGTAAACCAGCATTTGTAATGCGTGTAAACTGAGCTTCTTCTCTAAAACGATCTAATGTGTCTGCTCCGCAGTAACCCATACTTGAACGGAGACCTCCAAGAAGCTGATGTACAGAATCTGATAATGGACCTTTATAAGGTACGCGACCTTCAATTCCTTCAGGTACAAGTTTGTTAGCTTGTTCTGATTCTTGGAAGTAACGATCCTTTGATCCAGATTTCATAGCACCAACAGAGCCCATACCACGATAAACCTTAAAACGGCGTCCTTGGAAGATTTCTGTCTCTCCAGGGCTTTCTGTTACGCCTGCAAAAAGGCTACCAAGCATAACTGCATGAGCACCGGCTGCAAGAGCTTTTGCAATATCACCAGAATATTTAATTCCTCCATCAGCAATAACAGGGATATCATGCTTTGCCGCTTCAGATGCACATTCATAAACTGCTGAAATTTGTGGAACACCGACACCTGCAACAACACGAGTTGTACAAATGGAACCAGGTCCAATACCAACCTTAATAATGTTCGCTCCTGCTTCAATTAAATCGCGTGTTCCTTGTTTGGTTCCTACGTTACCAGCCATAATATTCAAATCAGGATATTCTTCCCTTACCTTACGCACTTGATCCATAACACCTTGAGAATGACCATGAGCTGTATCGATAACAACAACATCCACTCCAGCTTCAACAAGCTTTTGAATACGGAGATCTGCATCAGCTGTTACACCTACCGCAGCTCCAGCAAGTAAACGACCTTGTTCATCTTTAGCTGAGTTAGGGAATTCAATCACTTTTTCAATGTCCTTAATCGTAATAAGTCCTTTGAGTACACCTTCTTCATCGATGAGTGGAAGCTTTTCAATCTTGTATCCTTGTAGGATTTTTCCCGCTTCCTCTAACGTTGTCCCAACTGGGGCTGTGACTAGATTTTCACTCGTCATCACTTCTGAAATTTGAATGGAATAGTCCTGGATAAAACGAAGATCACGATTTGTAATAATTCCTGTAAGCTTCTGTTCTACATCATTATTCACAATTGGCACACCTGAAATGCGAAATTTCCCCATCAAGTGCTCAGCATCATAAACCTGATTTTCAGGCGTTAAAAAGAATGGATTTGAAATAACACCACTTTCGCTGCGCTTCACACGATCAACCTGCTCAGCTTGTTCCTCAATGGACATACTCTTGTGGATGATCCCTAGTCCACCTTGTCTTGCCATGCCAATTGCCATTTCTGCTTCAGTTACAGTATCCATACCAGCACTAATGATAGGTACATTCAGATTAAGGGTTTTCGACAAGCTTGTTGCCACATCAACCTCTCTTGGTAGTACATCCGATTTCGCTGGAATAAGCAATACATCATCAAACGTTAAGCTCTCTTTTACAAACTTATCTTCTCTCATGATTTAGCCCCTCCTAAAACATTCATGGTTTCCTCAAAAGTTGGTTACACTAAGCAAACAGACTTTATATTTTACATAACCTTACGACATTCTAAAGGCTTTTTCAACAGTTTTGAGGAAAGGGGAGAGTACTTATTAAAATGCAAAATATTCAGTCCATTTATACTCAGCTACAATCTGCCCCTTTTACGCAAAAATACTTAAAAGAGTGCTATAAACAACAAGGTTTTGAAGATCCTGAGAAGAAATGTTTCGACAATACGTATCGGTTCATCTATTTTCTTGAACATGCCGAAACCTACTATGAACAAGGAAGAAAAGCACCACTCTCTATAAAGCCAGTGCTCTATTTTTACGGCATGTCCCAACTCTTAAAAGCAGCTCTTTTAACTTGTAGACCAGATTATCCTGAAACGACTGCAGTACTAGCTCATGGCGTATCAAGTCGAAAACGCAAAAAGCAAAACTATACCTTTTTACAAGATGAAGTAAAGATCCAACATAAAGGGTTGTTTTCCTATGTTTCTAAGCATTTATTTCATGTGGATCATCTTCTTGATCAAAAGTTTTCTATGGATGAGTTGCTACGGAGAATTCCAGAAGTGGATCACGTTTATCAATTTCCTAATAAACCATCGTCCTTTTACTCGATAGGACATCAAGAAAATCAAATACTTAAGATTCCTATTAGAATTCTAGATGATTATCACTGGACGTACTCCTATTTTGAACAACATATGAAGCAGGTTCTACCCAATATTAAAGATATTGAACAACAAGAAGATTTTATCGTTATCAACATGTACGCACCTATTGATCATCTAGGTCGTTCCTTTTTTTATATGGATTCACAAACAGAGCAATTAGTGCTACCAAAACGGCGGAGCTTATTCTCCTATCTTCCTGAGGTACTCAATCATTATATTTTACTCTATAACCTTAGCATGATTTGTCGTTATGAAACGGAGTGGTGGGGAGATGTGCTTCATTCATTTTCTAGTGAGGATCTTGTGTTTATACAAGCTTTTCTTGAGACCACAAGTGAAAAAATCCCTCGTTTGATGGCTCATATTTTTATGGACAGAACAAAAACGTAAGCGCCTGTTTAGCAACGAAGGGACTGGACTTGGCCACACTCTCATAAAAGGGTTATACACAAGCTAACACTTTTATAATTTCCTATGACATAAAAAAGGACTAACCTCCAATAGAGGTAGTCCTTTGGTTAACTTGGATTTGAAACAATTTCTTCAATAAAAATATCTCGGTAATTTTTAAGATGGATGATCTCATCGTTATGAAATAAACGAACCATCGGGCGTGTTGGAGTTTTCGCTTCGATAAATACAATCTCACCTTCTTGGTTATTCGATAATTTCACCTTGGTACCAGTGGAGAAGTTCGTCATACTATCTATAAAAGCCTGAACAACTTTATGATCAAATTTACCGAATTGGTCCTGCATCATCTCTTCTATCACTTTAAATGGGGACTTCTTTGTTTTATAAATACGCTCTGATGTCATTGCATGATACATATCGCTAACAGCTACAATTTTACCATACGGATGTAGCTTATCCTCTGCAATTCCGATAGGATACCCAGAACCATCACGTCGTTCATGGTGCTGCAATACACCGAGGCGAACCTCATTTTTTAATACAGGTATTTTTTCTAAAAGTCTATAGGAATAGGTAGGATGTTTTTTGACTTCCTCAAATTCTAGAGAAGTTAACGGTCCGCGCTTTTTCATAATTCGTTCCTCTATCTTTGACATGCCGGCATCACTCAAAAAACCAGTTAAGCCGATCTGAATAACTTCTCCTTGCGAGAAGTTCATTTGATTAGCAATGATCGAGGATAGTAATCCAACAGCAATACTATGATGATAAAAGTAATTCTCTTTAGTGGAATAATGGTGCAACATAAAGACCTGACTTTTATCCTTCAAAGCTTCGTGAATTAATGGAACGATCGTTTTGCGTACTTTCGTAATATCAATAGATGATCCGGCCTGCCAGTTTTTAAACATACTTTTATAGGCTTGAACAGCATCAAGATATTGATCAGCAAAGCTAGTAATTCCTTTTACAGGGTTATTCTTTGCATCCTCTGATTCTTCTTCCTCTATATACTCCTCAGGTTTGAAAACTTCTCCACTAGCAAGCTTAGGACCTACATCTATTTCTTCAATTAAAAACTTATGTAAAACCGTAATATGAATAGGCTTAATAACAGTATTCTTCTCTATAATAGGATGATTTGTTTGTCCCATCACATCTTTCAAGACCATACATCCTGGAACTAACTGACTTGGGTGTACACGCATGGTTTCACATCCTCTTATTACTTAAGTAGATAAGCGGAGGCAACCGCTTAGAATCTTAATGTGGAAGGTTTTAACTATATCCTCATTATCACTTAAAATAGGATAAAAGAAAAGAGGATCACTAAAACGTGTATCCTCTTTTTCATTCTTACTCTTCTTCTGTTGATTCTTCTGGTTGTTGTTCACTTACGACTTCCGCAGGTTGGGTTACTTCATGTTCATCGTCTTCGCTTTCGATTTGAGCCAATGTAGCTACTTCTTCCCCTTCTCCAAGTCGAATGAGTCGAACCCCTTGTGTGTTACGACTTGTTTGAGAAATACTTTCTACTGGCATACGAATTAGCACACCACTAGCAGTGATAATCATTACATCCTCTTCGCCAGTAACCGATTTAACGGCTACAACTTCACCATTTTTATCGGTCAAGTTACACGTACGGATACCTTTACCACCTCTACCAGTGATACGATACTCTTCTGCAGGTGTTCGTTTTCCGAATCCTTTTGTCGTTACGTTTAGTACTTGTAGGCCATCCTCAATGATTTCCATTGATACAACCTCATCATCATCACGTAATGAGATTCCTTTAACACCAGTAGCTGTACGACCCATTGTACGAACATCTTCTTCAGGGAAGCGAATCAGATAACCGCCTTTTGTACCAATCATGATATGCTTCGATCCATCTGTTAATCGAACAGAAATCAGTTCATCATCTTCACGAAGGTTTAAGGCAATTAAACCACCTTTACGAATGTTCGCAAACTGATCAAGGGATGTTCGCTTAGAAATACCACTCTTTGTAGTGAAGAATAAATACCAATCTTCAGCGAATTCTTCAATTGGGATTACGGCATTAACCCATTCCCCTTTATCAACTTCTAACATGTTAATGATCGGGATTCCTTTCGCTGTTCTGCTAAACTCAGGAATCTCATACCCTTTAGCGCGATACACTTTACCTTTATTGGTGAAGAACAACAGTGTATTGTGCGTTGAAGTAGATAAAAGATGTTCTACGAAGTCATCTTCATTTGTCCCCATACCTTGAACACCACGTCCACCACGACGTTGTGAACGATATGTTGTTGCTGGGAGACGTTTTATATATCCTTGGTGCGTTAATGTTACGATAATTGTCTCTTCAGGGATTAAGTCTTCATCTTCAATGAAATCTGTTCCCCCTGCGACAATTTCTGTACGACGTTTATCATTAAAGCGCTCTTTAATGTCTTCTAATTCTTCACGGATAATTTCAAGAACCTTTTCGTCATCCGCAAGAATTGCTTTGAGTTCATCAATTAACTTCGCTAGCTCTTGATATTCTTCTTCGATTTTGTCGCGTTCTAGGCCTGTTAGACGCTGCAAACGCATATCGAGAATCGCCTGAGCTTGCTTTTCAGACAACTCATATTGAGTCATTAAACCTTCGCGCGCAATATCTGTGGTTTGAGATCCACGAATTAAGGCAATAATTTCATCAATATGGTCAAGTGCAATACGTAGTCCTTCTAGAATATGAGCTCGAGCTTGTGCTTTCTTTAACTCATATTCAGTACGACGGCGAATAACCACCTTTTGATGATCTAAATAATGCTCAAGACACTGCTTTAAATTTAATACCTTCGGCTCTCCATTTACTAGTGCGAGCATATTAATACCAAACGACGTTTGCAAGGCTGTTTGTTTGTATAAGTTGTTTAACACAACATTTGGGTTTACATCTTTACGTAACTCAATTACGACACGCAGTCCATCGCGGTCGGATTCATCACGTAAATCTGTTATGCCATCAATTTTCTTATCTCGAACAAGTTCAGCTATTTTTTCGATTAATTTCGCTTTATTGACCTGGAATGGTAGAGCTGAAGCAATTAAGCGTGCTTTTCCATTCGCTTGTTCCTCAATTTCAACCTTAGCTCGAACCGTAATAGAGCCTTTTCCGGTTTCATAGGCTTTACGAATGCCAGTACGACCTAAAATTTCACCAGATGTAGGGAAATCTGGACCAAAAATGTACTCCGTCATCAGTTCATCTATCGTGATCTCTGGATCTTTACTAACTGCTAGAACTGCATCGATTACTTCACCTAATTGGTGAGGTGGGATATTGGTTGCCATCCCTACAGCAATCCCGCTAGCTCCATTTACAAGTAAGTTTGGGAAGCGAGCAGGTAGTACGAGTGGTTCTCTTTCTGAACCATCATAGTTATCATCGTAATTAATTGTATCCTTGTTAATATCTCGAAGGATTTCCATTGATATTTTGGACATACGTGCTTCTGTGTAACGCATGGCTGCTGCTGCATCACCATCCACAGAACCAAAGTTTCCGTGTCCATCTACAAGCATATATCGATAGTTAAAATCTTGTGCCATACGTACCATAGAGTCATATACAGCTGAGTCACCATGCGGGTGATACTTACCGATAACTTCTCCAACAATACGGGCCGATTTTTTGTAAGCTTTATCAGAATGCATACCTAAGTCATGCATTGCATATAAAATACGACGGTGTACGGGTTTGAGTCCGTCACGCACGTCAGGTAATGCACGAGAGACAATAACACTCATTGCATAATCTAAAAAGGATGTCTTCATTTCCTGACTTATATTGACTTCCTGAACCTGGGGGCGATCTTGTTCCGCCATAGAATTACCTCCCTCTTAAAACGAAAAGTGTAGGCGACTGTATAGCTCCGTGTGCATAAGCAAGATTTCAAAAGCGGTTAGAAGTCCACTGTAGAAAGGTTGCTTATGTCACGAGGAGCTAGGAGTCAAAACTAGAATAATGTTATTTACGACTGCTTTATACGTCTAAGTTTTTAACGTATGCAGCGTTATCCTGAATGAAATTACGACGAGGTTCTACTTTATCGCCCATAAGGATCTCAAAAATTTCATCTGCTTCAATCGCATCTTGTAAACTAACCTGAAGCAAAGTACGAGTTTCTGGATCCATAGTCGTTTCCCAAAGCTGTTCAGGATTCATCTCACCAAGACCCTTATAGCGCTGTAGACCAGGCTTAGGTGTCTTTGGTAATTCCTCTAGCTTCGATTCCATCTCTTTATCGTTAAACGCATAGTAAATGGCTTTACCTTGTTGAATTTTATACAATGGTGGCTGTGCAATATAAATATAACCATGCTCTAACAATGGACGCATATATCGGTAAAAGAAGGTTAATAATAACGTACGAATATGAGCCCCATCGACGTCAGCATCCGTCATAATCACAATCTTTTGGTAACGGGCCTTAGAAATATCAAACTCTTCTCCAATTCCAGTACCAAGTGCTGTTATGATTGCTCGAACCTCATTATTTGAAAGAATCTTATCTAAACGTGCTTTTTCAACGTTAATGATCTTTCCGCGTAACGGTAAGATTGCTTGGTAATGACGGTCACGCCCCTGCTTAGCTGAACCTCCCGCAGAGTCACCCTCCACGACATAAAGTTCACTTATAGAAGGATCTTTAGATGAACAATCAGCAAGTTTACCAGGTAGGTTTGATACCTCTAAAGCATTCTTGCGTCGAGTTAACTCACGGGCTTTTTTCGCAGCTGCACGAGCTCGTGATGCCATTAACCCTTTTTCAACAATTTGTTTAGCAGAATCAGGATTCTCAAATAGGTATTTAGAGAAATACTCATTGAAAATATTGTCCGTAACTGTACGGGCTTCACTATTTCCAAGCTTTGTTTTCGTTTGACCTTCGAACTGAGGGTCAGGGTGTTTGATTGAAATAATAGCCGTTAAGCCTTCGCGTACGTCATCCCCCGTTAAGTTCGGATCATTTTCTTTAAACATTTGATTCTTACGTGCATAGTCATTAATGACACGGGTCAATGCCGTTTTAAATCCTGACTCGTGCGTCCCACCTTCATACGTGTGGATATTATTCGCAAAGGAATAAATGTTACTCACAAAGCCATCGTTATATTGTAACGAGACCTCAACACTAATTTCTTCACTTTCACTTTCAACATAAAACGGCTCATGAAGGCCATCACGTGTACGATTTAAGTGTTCAACGTAAGATACAATTCCGCCTTCATATAAAAATTCTTTATCTTCTTGTTCTTCATCACGCTCATCGTTAATCGAGATTTTAATCCCCTTGTTTAGGAAGGCAAGTTCTCGTAAACGATTTGCTAAAGTGTCAAAATTGTATTCTTGTGTTTCTGAGAAAATTTCTATATCAGGCTTAAAGTGAATACGCGTACCAGACACGTCAGTTTCACCAATCACTTTCAAATCTTCATCAGGTACACCACGATGATATTTTTGGTAGTGAATCTGGCCATCTAGATGAACGAATACTTCTAGTTCACTAGATAAAGCGTTAACTACAGAAGCACCAACACCATGTAGACCACCAGATACCTTGTATCCGCCGCCACCAAATTTACCACCAGCGTGTAATACGGTTAAAATAACTTCAACAGCTGGACGATTGGCTTTTTTGTGCATCCCTACAGGAATTCCACGTCCGTTATCGGTAACAGTGATACTATTATCCTTTTCAATCGTTACAGTAATATGATCACAATAGCCAGCTAACGCTTCATCAATACTGTTATCAACGATTTCCCAAACGAGGTGGTGTAACCCCTTTTCATTCGTTGAACCAATATACATCCCTGGGCGTTTACGAACAGCTTCTAATCCTTCAAGGACTTGTATTTGATTTTCATCATAGGCTTGTTGCTCTGAAAGCTTTTCTTCCATTGTCATAATATTCACCTACACTTCTTTCCAGAGGTTATTATTTTATCTTGTCTTACTCCACAGTTCCTTCAGAGAAATCTTCTAATTTATTTAAAGTAGATGTCATGTTAGCACGTTTCTTTAACGTTAGAACGGATAATGAGCTAAAGTAGATATAGTCCTTTGTGATGACAATGGCTTTCGCATCCGCATCTGGCGTTTCAAAAACTCGTTGATTTTTCCTTTGGTTAAAAATCATTTCTTCCACAATGGAAGACGAGGATAAAAGTTCACAATCAATGATTGATATGACATCCTCAGATTCAATTACATGATCATCCCCGATATGAATAAACATCGTGCCACCTCAATTCTCTCTCGATACATGGCCTTGTTGAACATAAAATAATTCCGCTTGTTCAAGCGTTTCGTGTTCGATTCCTTCCACACTCGTTGTTGAGACGAATGTTTGAACTTTTCCTTGAATGGTGTGTAATAAGTGTGATTGACGATAATCATCTAGCTCACTTAATACATCATCCAATAAAAGTATCGGATATTCGCCTACTTCGTTGAAGATCAACTCGATTTCAGCAAGTTTTAAAGAAAGTGCTGTCGTTCGTTGTTGCCCTTGTGACCCATACGTTTGCACATCCTTGCCGTTCACCTTGAAAATCAAATCATCACGATGAGGGCCAACAAGAGTTGTTCCCCTCTCGATTTCTCGTTTTTCAACTTCCTTAAATTTATCTTCAAATACCCTTACCAGTGTTGACAAATCCATGTCCTCTGATACATCAGCCGAAGCATCATACTCAATTTGGAGTTCCTCTAGCTGTCGGCTTATTCCATGATGAATCGGTCCAGCCCACTTTCTAAGCAAATGTAAAAAGTTAAATCGACGCTGAACCACAGTAGCAGCATGCTCAATCAGTTGTTCTGTTAGGATTTGTAGCATGGTAGTATCTTGTTGTTTATGCTGATTTCGTTGATATTCTTTTAATAAATGATTTCGTTGCTTTAAGACTTTTTGGAACTGTCCTAAATGATAAATATAGGCAGGTTGTATTTGTCCGATCTCCATATCTATAAAACGACGACGAACCTGAGGATTGCCTTTTACCAGGTTTAAATCTTCAGGTGCGAACATTACAATATTTAAAGCACCAATATAATCACTTAATCGTTTCTGCTCTAAGTGATTTAATTTCGCTTTCTTTCCCTTTTTAGACACTATAACTTCCAAAGGAAAACGGCGCTTTCGTTTATAAACACTACCTTTTATTTTAGCATATTCTTCGTCCCACATAATGAGTTCTTTGTCACGGGGTGTTCGATAAGATCGCGAAAAAGCTAAAACATAGATAGCCTCCATGAGATTCGTCTTTCCTTGAGCATTCTCACCGATAATGACATTGATTTTATCATCAAAGGTTAGATGGAGATCTTTATAGTTTCGATATTGCTTTAACGTTAACTCTTCTATGTGCATGAATATTCCCCTTTAGTTTTCATGGGAATTAGGATTCTCTTACAACAGTAAAGGTTCCAACCCCTTCAACTTCTACAACATCGCCAATGGAAATTTTCTTACCTCTTCGATCCTCTCGTTCACCATTTACAAAAACTGGATATTCAGAAAGGAACCATTTTGCCATTCCGCCCGTCTCAATGACATTGGCAATCTGTAAAAATTGACCCAATTGGATGGTTTCTGTTGCAATTTCAATATTTTCGTTCATATTATCCACCTTATTTCTTCAGTCTTGGCCTTCTATCTATTTTACTAAAGATTTGCCCATAAGAAAAGCAACGGGAAAATGTATTTCAAAAACCCTTTCTATTGCAGTTTAAAAATAATCCTAAGGGAATATTAAAAAATCCTACCACCATCTTCATAGCAGTAGGATTTTTTGGGTTCAACACCTTTTTTTTACATGGTATTTATTTTTAGTAAGTTCTTACTGGTAGGATTAGCTGAAGAATTTGTTCATCCTCATTTGGACGAATAAGGAATGGACGCATAGCTCCAGTAAATTGAATATGAACTTTATCCGTATCCATAATCTTCAGGGAATCCATCATATATTTTGCACTAAAAGAAATTTTCAAATCTTCGCCTTCAACTGATTCTGCATGAACTTCTTCCACAACTTTACCAATCTCAGGAGAATTACTTGTAATTTCAATTTGGTTGTTCTCTTTCGTTGTTAATTTAACAACACTATTTCGATTCTCTTTTGCTAGTAATGCAGCGCGATCAATAGACTGTAGAAGCTCTTTAGTATCAATTGTTACAAGGGTTTTAGTTTGATCAGGAATTAATCGAGATGTTTCAGGATAATTGCCATCTAAAAGTCGGGATAAGAAATATAGATTCTTCGTACGGAATAAGATTTGGTTTTCCGTAACACTAATGACAATACTCTCCTGTGAGTCTCCGAGAATTTTGTTTAATTCCGTTAAACTTTTTCCTGGAATTACAACGTTATTAAACGAAAGATTTAGAGCCTGTTCCTTCAAAGGAATATCACGAGATGCTAAACGGTGACTATCCGTTGCTACAAAACTCAAGTTCTCATCTTCGACCTTCATGTTTACACCTGTCAAGATAGGTCGTGTTTCTGAGGTGGACACCGCAAATACCGTTTGACGAATTAGGTCTTTGAGTAAATCGATTGGTACCTCAAAACTCTGTTCCGTTGAAAGTTGAGGAAGATGTGGATACTCTTCTGCATCCTGGCCATTTAGGTGGAACTCAGCACTACCAGAACGAATACTAACGTTTAAGTGATCATCAACTTCAATTTCTACAGTCTGTTGAGGAAGTTTTCGAACAATATCAGGAAAGTATTTAGCCTGTAATACGATACTTCCAGGTTCTATATTTTCAACATAAACGATCCCATCATCTTCTTTAGGGATAAACGATTCAATAGAGATATCAGAATCACTACCTGTTAATTTAACCCCTTCTGTAGTTGCTTCAATTTTCATCCCCGTAAGGATTGGAATTGTTGTCCTAGAAGAGATAGCTTTCATGACATCTTGTACGCTATCCATCAATTGATCGCGTTGAATAGTAAATTTCATCGAAACGAATCCTCCTAAATGGATCTTTATATTATATATTTATTTATATTTTAAAGATCGTAATAGTAATAGAGCGTGTGAATTTGTGAATAACTTATTAAAACACATGCGAACAAGGATATCCACATGTGGATAGATTGTGAGTAATTCATGGGACAGTTTCTTCAGTTATCAACAGGGTGATTTAGAAGAAATGTGTCGAATTGTCTAAAAAAATAGATCATTGTCGCTTATTTTACTAATAATCTAGCTTATGAAGATTTTAGTGTCTCACGTAATTCATCTAAATCTTTTTGTAGCTGTTGATCATCTGCTAACTGTTTCGAAATTTTTTCATGTGCATGAATGACAGTAGTATGATCACGGCCTCCAAACTCTTCGCCAATCTTCGGTAGAGAATAGTCCGTCATTTCTCTAGACAAATACATGGCAATCTGACGTGGGAACGCAATGGTTTTGGTACGTTTTTTCGCTGCAAAATCCTCGAGTTTCACGTTATATTTTTCAGCCACTACCTCTTGAATGGCCTGGATCGTAATCACTTTTGGTTTCGAACTAGGTATAATATCCTTCAATGCTTCAGCAGCAAGTGATGCATCAATATCTTGATTAATCAATGACGAATAAGCTACCACTCGAATGAGAGCACCTTCCAATTCACGAATATTGGTGTCAATTTGATTCGCAATATATAGCATAACTTCATTTGGAATATCCAAACCTTCAGCCTTAGCTTTTTTGCGTAAAATAGCGATACGAGTTTCTAAATCAGGCGGCGTAATATCAGTAATTAAGCCCCATTCAAATCGAGAACGTAGTCGATCTTCTAAAGTTGGAATCTCTTTTGGTGGTCGATCACTAGAAATAACAATCTGCTTATTTTCTTCATGAAGTGTATTAAACGTATGGAAAAATTCTTCTTGTGTTTGTTCTTTTCCAGCTAAGAATTGAATATCATCTATTAAAAGCACGTCCACATTTCGATATTTATTGCGGAAGTTGATGGCTTTGTTATCACGAATTGAATTAATGAATTCATTTGTAAATTTCTCAGAAGACAGATAGACAACTTTTGCTGATGGATTATGATCCAATACATAGTGCCCAATTGCATGCATTAAGTGGGTTTTACCAAGTCCAACTCCACCATAAATAAATAATGGGTTATAGGCTTTTGCTGGAGCTTCCGCAACTGCAAGTGAAGCTGCATGGGCAAATCGGTTACCTGAACCAATTACAAAAGTATCAAACGTGTATTTAGAATTCAGCATACTTTGAGGAGATTCTTGTCCATCCTCTTTATCATTAGGAACCTGTTTTATGGCTGGTTTTATATCATCATGGGAGACGTCTTTCGTTTCCGGAATAATAAATTTCGTTTGAAGTTCCGCTCCAGTCACTTCATATAATGTGTCGGAAATCAAACTTGCATAACGACTCTCTAACCAATCTCTTGCAAATTCATTGGGTGCAACAATAACTAGCGTGTCATCCTTTAAAGAGTCAGCCTTTGTACTTTTGAGCCAAGTTTCAAAGCTTGGTTTACTAATCTTTTCTTCAATTTTCGTTAACGTGTTTTCCCAGAGCTCTTGTATATTTTCCAA